>NZ_JBLZFZ010000047.1:0-52738 GCF_050753385.1 Pantanalinema rosaneae CENA516 | reverse complement strand
AGATGTGTATAAGAGACAGCCTCTCCCCCCTCTCCCTCCGCCCAAATCCTCGGCGTTCACCTGGAAGGTCCCTTTCTGAACCCAGAAAAACGGGGTGCCCATCCGGCTGAATACTTACAACCGCTAACGATCGATACCGTCAAACGTGTATTAGGCGACTATGCCAGCTTAGTCAAAGTGATCACCCTGGCTCCCGAATTGGATCCTACCGGGGAAGTGATTCCCTACCTGCGATCGCTGGGGATTACGGTGAGTTTGGGACATTCGCTGGCAACGGCGGCTCAGGCAAACCAGGCGTTTCAGCAAGGGGCGACGATGGTGACCCATGCCTTTAATGCCATGCCGGGATTGCACCACCGCGAACCCGGATTACTTGGAGCGGCGATCGTCCATCCTGATGTGCGTTGTGGGTTGATTGCTGATGGACAACATGTGGATCCGATCATGCTTCAGGTGATACTGCAAGCCAGTGGCTATGATGCGGGCATGTTTCTGGTCAGTGATGCCCTCTCCCCGCTGGGATTGCCCGATGGTCTGTATCCCTGGGATGAACGGCAGATTGAGGTGAAACAGGGAACGGCGCGATTGTTAAATGGGACGCTCTCTGGCACCACCTTGCCGCTATTAGTTGGAGTACAAAACCTGGTGCAGTGGGGCAGTTGTCCGGTAGAAAGGGCGATCTCCCTGGCAACCACTGCTCCCCGGCAGGCGATCGGACTGACCACGAATTATATTGGGCAACCTGCCAATTTACTGCGATGGCATTTAGAGGGGGCAGAACTAACCTGGGAGCGATTGACCGACCCATCTAGTTTTTAGTTTCGATCGGAGTTTCTTGGGTTTCCGGCACTGGATTAACGCCTTGAGTCTCGGACGACACGGTTTCTGCCGCTTCTATATCTGTGCGCTTAGAGAACCCCCAGAGGAAAATTAACCCAATCACGCTGACCATGAGCCATTCTGGTGGTACGAGTTGGTCATTGATCACCCGCAGTAGTAAGCGCAGTCCGACTAAGGCCACCGTGATGTAACCGGCATCTTCCAGATGGGTAAATTCGTCTAACCAACGAATGAATAATCCTGCCATGAATCGCAGGGTCACAATGCCGATCGTCGCTCCCAGCAGAATAATTGCCAAATCACGGGACACGGCGATCGCTGTAGTAACGCTATCTAGAGAAAATGCTAGATCCGTGACGGCAATGATGGGAATTGCTTGCCATAGGGAGTTAAATCGGGGCCCATGGTGGGCATGTTCTCCCGCATCATCCGATGATGAGGAAAAATACTGGAACACTAGCCACAGTAAATACAGCGCTCCAGCTAACTCAAATTGCCAAAATCGCAATACCCAACTGGCAGTCAAGATTAGGCTCATGCGTAAAACATACGCAAGTACCAGCCCAATGTTGAGTGCCCGTCGTTGTAGGGCGGGATCATGCAATCCCTGAGTTATGGCTGCCAGGGCGATCGCGTTATCCGCCGACAATACTGCTTCTAATGCGATGAGAACTGGTAGTAGTAATAATGTATCCAGCCCGAAGTTGGGTGAAAGTTCCAGGAGTTGATCGATCATTTAACAATCTTAAAACTTGATCTTAGTACACATGCCATGCCACGGGTTCTGTTGCAACTTGTAACAAGATCGACGGCAAACGGCAATTTTTTCCGACATTATGAAACCATAAACCTTTACAACCCCTGAAAAAAGGAGTCTTAAAACCATGTCTTTATCAGATAGCCAAATCTTTGTTGCTTTAGTCGTTGCCCTGCTTCCTGGCATTATGGCATTCCGTCTGGCGACAGAGCTTTACAAATAGCATCTATTTGTCACGATATGGTTAGCCTGTTTTGACAGTTTGGTTCTACAATTGCCTCGGTTACTCTCCTGGATAGACATGTTTCTAGTTGGGAATGGGTAATCTATCTGTAGGACTGACCTGTCAGGACAGGTTCTCTGTTGTTTAGGAGATTACCGAGTTTAGCATCTGACTTGATAGAACTAGAGGGTTTGATCAAACTCAACCGTGGATAGTTGGAGAGCGATTATTTTGTTGATAACTATCTTCCCAAGAACGAGATTCTCCCATATACTGCTTCATGCCAGAACGCCAGTCGCGCTTGACCGGCAGCCGGGGTGAATTTATTCCTCCCTAGCTCCTAGCCCCCCTATCCATTAGGAGACCGGATCGACCACCATGTACGCACTTAAGCCATCCAGACCCCAGCCACAGCCTGTTAGACCGCTACGGGTTGTTCCGAAGGCGAATTCTCGGCAGAAACAACGACATGCTTACCGGGCGATCGTCTATGAAGCCTCGGCGAAGTTGGCGGTGAATGTGGTAGTGTCGGTGGCGGCTACTGCGGCGCTGATCCAATTGATTCCTTACCGTTCCAGTCAGGAAGTTCGGCTGCAAGAGCTTCAGGCGGCGGTACAATCTACCAGCGATCGAGTACAACGAGTCCAAGCCAGTTTTAACTATTACTTTGATCCCAGTCAAACGCGAGAAATTATGCAGGAGCAAAGTAATCGGATTGATCCGCAACGCCGCCAAATTATTTGGAAGCAACCTGGTAATGCTGCGGTAGGAACTCCGATTAATCATTAGTCATCGTGTGATCAGATCCCATTGCAAAACGCGTCTGTGAAGTACTTTTTTCTATCAGATGGATGGATTGTGGGTCGGGTCTGGGAGATGGGGGGATTGTGGAATGAGAGCGCCTGGCGACGCAAACCCCAAATTGAACAGATCAATCTATGTATTTGGGAGAATGGCGAAAAACTCTGGCTGTATCGGGTAGAAGATGCCGTACTCATGGTAGAAGTGAAGCCAGAAACCCCTGCCCAGTTAGAGCGGACTGCCCAAAGCATTGGTCAGGTTGTCTTAAAGCGGTTAATTAACGCCGATCAGGCGATCGATCTGCTGTGTGCTGCCACGTCATTACTCGGATCAGAGGAATAATAGAGGCTGTGTCAGTCCGGGTGAACATGTTACGTTAGGGGCACAGGCAGTAGAGAATTTTCTGGTCACCAGGTTATGTTTCAGCGATTGCTTATTGCTACCGACTTTTCTGATGCGCTGCATCGTCTCGTGCATTTTGTTCCCAGTCTGGCAGCAGGTGGCATTCGGCATATCACGTTTTTACATAGTGTGCCGTTTTGGCAGAGTGGTGCCATTCCCCGGATCGATGAGGAAAAAACGGCTCAGGCAAAGGCAATCCTCCAGCCTGCTCTAGACTCCGTCCCGGCGGGAATGGAAGTGAAGGTTGTGGTGGATTCAGGCAAGGCGATCGACGATATTCTCCGATTTGCCAAACAGCACCAGATTGACTTGATTATGGTGGGAACGCCGCCTCGGAATACGGTGTCCGAGCAATTGTTTGGTTCTACGGCGAGGGAATTGTTTAAGCGCACAACGGTTCCTGTAATGACTATCCGCCCGCAATTGGTTGCCACCTATACTTCTGAGGAATTGGATCTGCGGTGTCGCCATTTGTTTCGAGAGGTGTTACTGGCTTATAACGGCAGTGATACGGCGAAATATATGGTAGAGCAGGTGAAACATTATGCCAGTCGGCAACCTGACTCCGCCTTAGCCAGTTGTTATCTCTGTTGGGTGATCAGTGATGCGGGGCGACGATCGATTCCTAAGGAACCGATGATTAAAGCAGCAAAGGATGAGTTAGCCACCGTCCAGGCAGAATTGGAACCCTTAAACCTCAAGGTACATTCGGAAGTCCGTTGTGGCGATCCGGTGGTGGAATTGTTTAAGGCAGCCTATCTGGCGGATATCAGCGCGATCGTGGTTTCTTCCACCGATCGCAATGCCATCCTGGAATATTCGGCTCCTAGCCTGTGTGTGGAAATTTTGCATCAAAGCTGGTATCCGACGATTTACTTCCCGCCGAAACGCTAAGTTGACCGAAAGAATGGGATACAAGCCTCGTCCTTCCAGGACGGCTTTTGATAAAATGGAACTACGCAACACAGGCAGAGGCTCACGCCATAGAGCGGAGGAACCTGTCTCGCAAGGGCGTATTCTCCTGAGAAAGCTTGGCTCCTGGGGAGCGAAAAAAGATTTTCTCAATACAGCGGTGGGGCACATCGCAATGAATTTTGGGGAGGGCAAGTAGCATGAGCTATCCCGATGAACCAAGAATCCCCGCTCCTTTAGGACGGGGAGTTGTCAATACACCATTTCTCCAGTGAGGCTGAAGGCGCGGACTTCCGTAATCTTGACCTGCACGACCTTTCCCTTGAGTGTGGTCAAATCACCGGGGAAGAAGGTCAGGCGATTGCCCCGAGTCCGCCCCATGACTTGAGTCGGTTCTTTGGCATTCTGCTCCTCCACCAGTACCTCCTCGATTCGCCCCAGGTAGCGCTGCGATCGCTCGGCGGCTTTGATGGAGACTAAATGATTCAAGCGTTGCAGGCGATCGCTTTTCACCTCGTCGCTGAGTTGATTCTCCCAAATAGCGGCAGGAGTACCCGGACGGGGGGAATAGGCAGCCGTGTTCAATTGGTCAAAGCCAATCTCTTCCACCAGTTTCAAGGTCTGTTCAAATTGGGCTTCGGTTTCGCCCGGGAAGCCAACGATCGCATCGGCACTAATCGCGGCATCCGGCATATAGTTACGAATCTGGTCAATAATGCGACGGTAGCGTTCCTGGGTATACCCGCGTGCCATTGCCTTAAGAATCTCGTTGTCGCCGGACTGAAACGGAATATGGAAGTGTTCACAAACCTTCGGTAATTCAGCACAGGCACGAATCAGCCGTTCGGTGAAATACCGGGGATGGCTGGTCGCAAACCGCAGCCGTTCGACTCCTGGCACATCATGAATGTAATACAACAGGTCAGTCAACGTGTGCTGGTGGCGACCCTCGGCGGTGACTCCCGGTAAATCGCGCCCATAGGCATCAATATTCTGTCCGAGTAACGTCACTTCTTTGTACCCCTGGCGACCGAGTTCCGCCATTTCTGCTCGGATCGCTTCTGGGGTGCGCGATTGTTCCACGCCTCGAACATTCGGAACCACACAGTAAGTACACCGCTCATTACAGCCATAGATCACATTCACCCAGGCGGTGACGGCACTATCGCGGCGGGGTTTGGTGATGTCCTCCAGAATATGAACGGCTTCTGTAGCCACCACCTGGCTCCCATTCAGCACTTCTTCCAGCAGGTCACGCAGGCGGTTGGCATGTTGAGGTCCCATGACCAAATCTAATTCGGGCACTCGGCGGAGCAATTTCTCCCCTTCCTGTTGCGCCACACAGCCCGCGACGACCAGGGTTAAATCGGGTTGTTCCTGTTTCCGTTTCGCCTGTCTACCCAAGTAGGAGTAGACTTTTTGTTCGGCGTTGTCCCGAATTGTGCAGGTGTTATAGAGGATCAGATCGGCTTGATCGGGTTCCTCTGCCCATTCATATCCAATCTCCTCCAGAATGCCAGCCATTCGTTCGGAATCGGCTTTGTTCATCTGGCAACCAAAGGTGGTGATGTGATAGCGGCGGTGACGGTGCGGCGAAACGGTCATGTAACGTGACTCTAAAAAGACTGGATCAAATCAACCAAACTCTCATTTTAAGGCAGTTTTCGATCGCCTGGGTGGTGTTGGATAGAGTTACCCGTTGGCGGCTTGTTGCCAACTGCTTTCATCCAATCGGTTGTACTGACTACCGGGCTGAATTTGTTCACTATTGGGACTGAGGCTAATTAGATCTTCAATATTCCGCAGCATCGTGGCACAGATCGCATCTAGAGGGAGATCATTAGGATCATGACCAAAGGGATTTTCAATCTCGATCCCAATTTCCTCGATGCCAAACAGGGTGAAGCTAATCAAACCTACGACGGGCCCAGTCCACCAGCCCAGGTTATCGACCATTTGAAACGGCAAAGATAAGCAGTAGAGCAGGAGTAGTTGTTTCAGGTGAATTGCGTATGCCAGAGGCATGGGAGTGCGGAGAATCCGCTCACACCCCCCTAACGCATCGACTAAGATGTTGAGTAAGTTTTGCATGGCGGCTAATTGGTGGCTATCTAACAAGCCCCGATCGGCTTGCTGTTGTAGATAATCACCAATCCAAAAGGCAATTTGCAGCGGGGGATGGTTCATACTCTGGAGCTTGAAGTAATACTCAGACGGCATTAAAGCATCTAGCTCAGAATTAATCGGTTCTTGCCGCAAATGTAGCTTAGTGGCAACGGCAAAGGCGACAATTAACCGTAGAGTGGCAATCTTACCCGCTCGTTCACCCGGAGTATGAGCCGCGATCGTAATCCAGATCTGGCGTGCCAGGTTGCGACTGGTATTAACAATGCCGCCCCAACATTTCCGTCCTTCCCAAAAGCGATCGTAGGCGGTGTTTGTCCGAAAGACGAGAAGCAAACCGAGAACGATGTTGGGGATCAGACTGGCTAATACGGGCAGGGCAACGGGCACCCCTAACTGCCCTAAACCAGAAACAAAAATGCCGAAAATCCCGCAAAGGGTGGTTCGCCCGATCACAGACGGAATGACCGACCCTTTCAGTTGGAGGGCGACCCGAAACCAATGCATACGCTCTCTTGCCATAAATTTCCTCATCCACCTGACCCAAACTAGCCGATCTCCTGCCGATCGACCAGAGCGATTGTCCTGAACTGGTTGATCGCGAATGGGTAGCAATTCTCTTAACAAGTCTTAGCAAACTTTTCTGGCAGGTATCATAGGAGAAAGCACACACGATCGATACATGCTGACCCGAATTAAAGACCTGGCCGCCCAATTAGCTCCCCGCTTGATCGAAATTCGTCGCCACTTACATAGTCATCCCGAGTTGAGTGGGCAGGAGTTACAAACAGCCGCTTATGTCGCTGGAGTTTTATCATCGTGCGGGTTGCACGTTAAGGAGGGGGTCGGCAGGGTTGGTGTGATTGGGGAGTTGCTGGGACAGGGCAGTGACGATCGGCTACTGGCAATTCGCACCGATATGGATGCCCTACCCATTCAGGAACGCACCGGATTAGAGTTTGCCTCGCGCCAACTGGGTATGATGCACGCCTGTGGACATGATGTGCATACGACCGTGGGATTAGGGACTGCCATGATCCTGTCGCAGTTAGGGGACGCGTTGCCGGGAAATGTCCGATTTCTGTTTCAACCCGCCGAAGAGATTGCCCAGGGTGCGAACTGGATGGTGCAGGATGGGGTGATGGATCACGTCAGTGGCATTTTCTCGCTGCATGTGTTTCCCTCGCTTCCGGCGGGAACGGTGGGCATTCGCTATGGGGCACTGACAGCCGCCGCCGATGACCTGGAAATTATGATTCTGGGTGAATCAGGGCATGGTGCCCGACCCCATGAGGCGATCGATGCGATCTGGATTGCCTCGCAAGTAGTTACCACATTACAACAGGCGATCAGTCGTACCCAAAATCCGCTGTATCCCGTCGTGCTGACGATCGGGCAAATTAATGGCGGTCGGGCACCGAATGTGATTGCCGATCAGGTGCAGCTCTTGGGAACGGTGCGATCGCTGCATCCCGAAACTAATGCTAATCTACCAGAGTGGATTGAGAAAATCGTGGCGGGAGCCTGTCAGCCGTATAACGCTCGCTATACCGTCAACTATCGGCGGGGAGTGCCCTCGGTACAGAATGATATGGGGTTGACTCAGTTGTTGGAGTCGGCAGCGCAGGAAGCCTGGGGCAGTCATGGCGTGGAGATTATTCAGGAACCCTCTTTAGGTGCAGAGGATTTTTCGGTGTACTTGCAACATGCACCCGGCAGTATGTTTCGCTTAGGGGTCGGCTTCAAAGATCGGCATAATTATCCGTTGCATCATCCTCAGTTTGAGGTAGATGAAACGGCGATCGTCACAGGGGTGGTGACAATGGCGTATGCCGTCTGTAAGTTTTGGCAACAATCAGAGCAGTTTTCCCAACCCTAGTAAACCTCTATGCGTTCTTTAGAATTTCGTGTCAGACTACAGCCATAAAGAATTTTTTGTTGAGTAAAAGCTGCGAGCTTGGGATATGAGCCTGGGACAAAAGTAGCGGATTTTGTGGATGGCTGAACCAAAACGCCAACGAACAGACAACTCTCAGCACCGATCGTCTCGGCAAGCCTCTCAACCGCAGCAAGCCCACGCTGATCGAGAACATCAGCCTGCGGTACTTTCTGAGCCTGAACCATTGCTCCCTTCAGGGCATGGTGGCGAGCAACGGTGGGAAGAAACGGCATGGCAGGACAGCGAACCGCAGTTTCGATCGCTGATTGAAAATGCCACCGATATTATTGTGATTCTGGATCAGCAGGGGGTGTTTCGCTATTGTAGTCCTTCGGCTTACCGGGTATTGGGCTACACCTTAGAGGATGTGATTGGACGCAGTGCCCTGGAGTTTGTCCATCCCGCCGATGCTGCCCTGATTCTGCAAGTGTTGCAGGCGGCAATTCAAACCCCCGGTATGGGGCAATCGGCGATCGAATATCGAGTCCAGCATGGCAATGGTTCCTGGTGTATTTTTGAGGCGGTTGCTACCAGTCTGTTGCATGATCCGGCGATTCGCGGGGTGGTCGTCAACTGTCACGATATTACCGAGCGCAAGCAGGTGGAGGAAGCCTTACGCTCTGCCAATCGGCAGATTGCTAACATTCTGGAAAGTATTACGGATGCCTTTATCTCATTAGATACGGAGTGGCGGTTTACCTACCTGAACCAGCGGGCAGTGCAAGTGTTACAGCGATCGCAAGCCGAATTGTTAGGACAAAACTTCTGGTTGGTTTGCCCTAATTTCGTCGGTTCCACCCTGGAGCGTGAATGTTATCGGGCGTTGGAACAGCAGGTTCCCAGAACCTTTGAAGAATTTTTTCCTGCCCTGAATGCCTGGTTTGAGGTACGAATTTTTCCGTCCTCCGATGGACTGTCGATCTTTTTTCCCGATATTACCGATCGTAAGCAAGCCCAGGCAGAATTGCTGGAAATGAGTACTGCTTTGGGAAATGCCGTGGAAGGGATTGCCCGGATTGATCCAGAGGGGCGGTTTGTGGCGTTAAACCGAGCCTATGCGGCGGCTTTGGGCTATGTAGCAGAAGCTATGATTGGCATAAATTGGGAAACCACTGTTGTTCCCGAGGATGTGCCAGTTCTGTTGGCAGCGCATCAGCAATTACTCGCTGAAGGGAAGGCGGCGGTAGAGGTGAGAGGACTACGGCAGGATGGCTCAACCTTTCATCAAGAAATTGTCATGGTGGCAGCCTATGACTGGCACGATCGCTTAATTGGGCATCATTGCTTTACGAAAGATATTAGCGATCGCAAACAAACAGAAGCGGCGCTGCGACAACAGGCAGAGCGGGAACAATTGATGGGAGTGATCGCTCGGCGCATTCGGCAATCACTCAATTTGGATGATGTTCTGAATACAACGGTATCTGAGGTGCGCCAGCTACTCCAGGCCGATCGGGTAATTATCTTTCAAATTGACGCTAACCAGGGTGGAATAGTCACGGCGGAATCCGTAGAAGGGGACTGGCGATCGGTGTTGGGTTGGCAGGCGCAGGCGGATTGGTTTCAGCAACTGCAAAGGGACTATTACTCTCAGGGCAGGAATGTTGTGTGTGCCGATCCGGCTCAGCTAGAGCGTCTGATTCCCTGTCTTCGCCAGCCGAATCAGTGGCAAATCCAAGCCTTGCTAGGGGTTCCGATTTTGCATGGCGAACAACTTTGGGGCATTGTAGTCACGCATCAATGCTCGTCGTCCCGGCAATGGAAAACCTGGGAAATTAATCTTTTAGAACAATTGGCAACGCAGGTGGCGATCGCCATCCAACAATCCGAACTGTATCGTCAGGTGCAAACTCTGGCAGCAGATCTAGAACGGCAAGTGCAGGAACGCACCATCCAACTGCAACAGTCGCTCCAGTTTGAAGCGTTGCTTAAACGGATTACCGATGCGGTACGTGACAGCCTGGATGAAGACCAAATTTTGCAAACGGCGGTGCAAGAGTTAGCTCTGGGCTTAGATGTGAATGCGTGTGATGCGGCGCTGTATGACCTGAACCAGCATACTTCCACCATTCGCTATGAGTCGATCCGGGGTAGCATGACTCCGGCAAAGGACACGGTCTTCCGCATGGTAGATTTACCCGAACTGTATGGGCAATTGTTGCAGGCACAGTATTTTCAATTTTGCCGCAATGTCACGAGTAACATCCGCCCCTTCAAAGACTACCATACGGCGTTGGTGTGCCCAATGGTAGACGACCAGGGGGTGATTGGTGATCTCTGGTTATTCAAACCAGCCGCCGATTGCTTTAGTAATCTGGAGATTCGCTTGGTGCAACAGGTGGCAAATCAATGCGCGATCGCGGTGCGGCAGGCTCGGTTATATCAAACCGCACAGGCGCAGGTGGCGGCTCTGGAAGAACTGAACCAACTCAAAGATGACTTTCTCAGTACGGTGTCCCATGAATTGCGGACTCCCATGTCTAACATGAAAATGGCAATTCACATGCTGAAACATGCCACCACCCCAGAACGCCAGTCCCAATACCTGGGAATTTTGCAATCTGAATGTATCCGGGAAATTGAACTGATCAATGATTTATTAGATCTACAACGGTTGGAAGCGGCATCCTATGCCATGACACTCGAACCGATCGCACTGGAGGCTTGCCTGACTGACCTGGTATCCCCGTTTCAATCCCGCATACAGGAACGGCAACAAACCTTTCAGATGGAGTTACCCAGTCAGTCTTTAACCATGTTGTCCGATCGTGCCAGTTTAGAGCGGGTGTTAGCCGAGCTACTGAATAATGCCTGCAAGTATACGCCACCCCAGGGTGCCATTGCCTTGACGATGAGCTATGCCGTTGCTGCCAGCCCAATGCTGCCGGATGCACCCATACCCCAGTCTGTTCGATTTGTCGTGCGGAACCAGGCAGAAATTCCGGCGACGGATATACCACGGGTGTTTGATAAGTTTTATCGGGTGCCGAATGGCGATCGCTGGAAACAGGGAGGCACCGGATTGGGGTTAGCCTTAGTCCAACGGCTTGTGATCCAACTGGGCGGCACGATTCAGGTGAGCAGTGCGAATGGCTGGACAGAATTTACGCTAGAGTTACCCATTGCCAGTGGTGCGATCGCGGATGAGGGAATTTCGGTGATTGGCTGACCCATGTAAGGATCAGGGTACGACATCCCCTGAAGCGATCGCAATTACTTCCAGGCTCGGCTGAGGTCAGACAACTGTTCCAGTTCGCTGCGGGTTAAATTCCATCCTAATGCTCCGGCATTTTGGCGAGCCTGGTCAGCCGTCTTCGCCCCTGGAATTGGAATCACATTGCCTTGAGCCATCAGCCAGTTCAGGGCAACTTGGGCGGGAGTGCGTTGGTGAGCTTCCCCAATTTTTTGCAAGGCGGTGATTAACGGGGCAATCTTGGCTAATCCGCTGTGATTGAACCGAGGATCTAACCGACGGGCACCTGTGAGCGCTGCCGAGTGATCAACCGTATATTTCCCAGTCAATAATCCCTGTGCCAGAGGACTATAGGCAAGGATCGTGATGCCTAATTCGCGGGCAGTCTCCAAAATGCCATTCGATTCAATCTGGCGAGTCAGCAGCGAATAGCGTACCTGATTAACAGCTAAGGGAATCCCCCGTTCGGCAAGCAGTTGGTGCGCCTGTCGCATTTGCTGGGCGGAATAATTACTCACCCCGATCGCGCCAATTTTGCCTTGTTCAACGGCATTTGCCAGGGCGTTCATTAAACTTTTCTGCCCCAGGAAGAAATCTAGCGGCGCATGGACTTGATAGAGGGCAACCTGGTTCACTTGTAAGCGCTGAAGACTGGCATCCAGGGCATCGGCAACCGCCTGGGCATTAAACCGCCAGGGCAGCGGAAAGTATTTGGTGGCGATTTGAATCGGTTGATCGGTATGTTGCATGAACTGTCCCAACAACCGTTCCGATTCGCCAAACCCATAAACCTCTGCCGTATCAAAGAAGGTAATGCCCTCAGCAACAGCAGTGTTAAAAGCGGCTTGTACCTGTTCAGCCCCATACTCTTTGCCATAGCTCCAAAATAAATTGTCGCCCCATGCCCAGGTGCCAATCCCCAGGGCGGGAACGGTAATATTGGTTTGACCGAGTGTGACGGTTTGGGTCGCTGTTTGCACGCGATCGCCTCCCTTAAACTTTCGTTACATCTTGAGTGTATCGCTGGGATTGAAAAATGTTATCTCCACTTGGGCTATAGAATCTGGAAACCAATGAAGTAGTCTAGATTTCATCTCTCTTAAGTTGCCACAAAATTTGACAAAATATCCTAACTAGATACGTCGGTTGAACGTTACTTAGCTTTACATTCCTCGCAGTTTTTGGGAAATCGGTTATGGAAACGGGTGATTTTTCTAATTCGCCACCTGAACAATCGGTGGGACAGCCCCTGGAACCACCAGTGGAAGCACCAGTGGAACAACCTGTTGCAGCCTACCAACTGCCGCGAATTACGCTGGCGATCATGTTGCGCTTGGGGCTATTTCAGCTAGGCTTAGGCATGATGTCAGTTTTGCTGACCGGGCTGTTGAACCGCGTCATGATCAAGGAACTGGGAGTACCTGCCACGATCGCCAGTATTGTATTGGCAGTGACTCTATTTGTGTCGCCATTACGGGTTTGGTTTGGGCATTTATCCGATCGCAAACCGCTCTGGGGCAAGTTACATCGCACGAGCTATGTGCTGACGGGTGCGATCTGCTTCGCTTTGTTAGCCTATCTCGCGGTGCAGGTAATGTGGCAGGTGGGAGCCGTTTCTCGCACCGTGGGGTGGGGCAGCAGTGCCTATGGTTGGACGATCGTTTTGGCGGCTGTGTTTGCGCTATATGGCATTGCCCTCAGTTCCAGTTCTACCCCGTTTGCTACTCTGTTGGTCGATGTCACCGATGAAGCCGATCGTGCCAAGGTGGTCGGGATTGGTTGGGCGATGTTGACCGGCGGGATTGCGATCGGCGGGATTGCGATCAAGGTATTGTTGCAAGGTCTAGAGACGGATCCTTCCGGCACTACCATCCAAGCCAGTGTCAACAATGTGTTTGTGATCATGCCGTTGGTGGTGGTGATCTTGGCGTTTATTTCTACCTGGGGTATTGAACAAAAATATTCTCGGTTTATGCGCCACCGGCAAGCTGTCGCCAATGCCAATGAAAATATTACTCTGGCTCGTTCCTGGCAAATTCTCACCTCAAGCCGCCAAACTCGGTTTTTCTTTTCCTTTTTGCTGGCGATGACGCTGGGTTTGTTCCTGCAAGACACGATTCTGGAGCCGTATGGTGGCGAGGTGTTCAAAATGCCACCGGGCGACACGGCAATCCTGAATAGCTTTTTTGGAGGTGGGGCGCTTCTAGGCATTCTTGGGGCTGGCTTTTGGGTGACTCCCCGCCTTGGCAAACGCCAAACGGCGTATGTGGGTTGTCAATTAGTGGTACTGTCGATCGTCGTGATTATTGCGTCTGGCTTTACAGGAAATGTCAAATTCCTACAACTCGCTCTGTTATTGTTTGGGCTTGCCTCGGGAGTCACGACAACGGGGGCGGTCACATTAATGTTGGATTTGACGGCAACGGAAACGGCAGGCATGTTTATTGGGGCTTGGGGCTTATCCCAGGCTCTGGCAAGGGGCAGCGCTACGGTATTGGGGGGTGCCCTGTTAGATCTCAGTAAGAAGTTGACCACTGACCCGGTAGCTGCCTATGGCTTTGTGTTTATTCTGCAAGCAGTGGCAATGTTGATTGCGATCGGATTACTGGGTCGGGTGAATATGCAGGAATTTCAAACTAAGGCGAAGGAAGCGATCGCGGCTGTGATGGGCAGTGACTTAGATTAATACTGGTACTAAGGAGGTATTCCTATCGAATTCTGGACACCGATTCTGGAGTTTGCCCGAGCTTCGACTAACCGAGTGGGTACCCGCCTGCTGCATGATTTTGGGCAAGTTCAAGCGGCTGAAAAAGCCGATGGTAGTTTAGTCACCCAAGCCGATCGCTGGGCTGATCAGGAACTCCGAACCGCGATCGCTGCACAGTTTTCCACCCACGGAGTATTGAGCGAAGAGGTCGAGCATATTTTTCCCGATACCGGTTGGTGTTGGGTGATTGACCCGCTCGATGGTACGACCAACTTTGCCCGAGGCTTGCCATTATGGGGTATTTCTTTAGGGCTGCTGTATCGTGGCACACCTGTATTTGGTTATGTCCACATTCCGCCGTTGGGACAGTCGTTTTATGGCTACTGGGCGGGTAACTCTGGATTAGACATGCCGACAGGTGCATTTCTCAACGATCGCCCGATTACTGTTAGCCGCGATCGACCGGATGCCAATCACTTCTTTAATCTCTGTGCCCGCAGTACCTCCGTTATCCGACCCGATTTTCCGGCGAAAATCCGCATGTTAGGAGTTGCTACCTATAACCTGCTGACAGTGGCAATGGGGACAGCTTTGGGTGGTGTCGAAGCGACTCCTAAAATTTGGGACATTGCCGCCGTTTGGGCAATTACTCAAGCGGCAGGGGCGACTTGGCATCCGTTAGAACCGGAACCAATTTTTCCGTTGCAACCGGGTCAGGATTACAGTCGGCGGGCGTATCCGACGCTGGTAGTGAGTCAACCGGAATTACTGGCTGTGTTTGAACCGTTGGTGCGATCGATCGGGAAGGCTTGAGTGGCTGGGTGGGGGAGTTGGGGTGATGGGGAGATAGGGTGATGGGGTGATGGGGAGATAGGGTGATGGGGAGATGGGGAAGTAAGCTCTAGCTCTCCAGCGTGGGCTGGTCTGATTTGCCGATGTCCCCTTGCCGATACAATGCTATGGGGAACTGATCGTATCCAGTCCTCAGTAATTGCTAGTTAGGAGATGTTGTTGTGGATCTTTCTCGTATTCCTGCCCAGCCTAAGTCCGGTTTGATAAATGTCCTGATTGAGATTCCGGCAGGAAGTAAGAATAAGTATGAGTTCGACAAGGATTTAAACGCCTTTGCGCTCGATCGCGTTCTTTACTCCTCCGTACAATATCCCTATGACTATGGTTTTGTGCCCAATACCCTGGCCGATGATGGCGATCCTCTGGATGGCATGGTGTTGATGGATCAACCGACCTTCCCAGGCTGTGTGATTGCAGCCCGTCCAATTGGCATGTTAGAGATGGTAGACGGCGGCGATCGCGACGAAAAGATTTTGTGTGTTCCTGATAAAGATCCGCGTTATGTCAATGTCAAGTCATTGGCGGATGTTGCCTCCCATCGCCTGGACGAAATTGCTGAATTCTTCAAAACTTATAAGAATTTGGAGAAAAAAGTCACAGAAATTCTGGGCTGGAAAGATGTAGATCAAGTTATGCCTCTGGTTGAGAAGTGTATCCAGGCGGGTGCAAAAGGATAATCTACCCCGATCGATTCGATTGCAGTTCATCCCTAAACCTTAACAAGGAGGCTTAGAGATCACAGTTCTAAGCCTCTAACTGCTAAAGTTACTGTTAAGCCTGATGCCTGACGGTTGCATTTGTACCCAATTTAAGCTGTGGCGCATAGGATAGGAACATATCCCCTAACCGTTTGCCACGGTTCACCTACCGCGTTGATCTCACCTTATGCAGCGGACGCTTCTCTTAGCCAAAATACATCATTGCGTGCTGACTGCTGCCAACCTCAACTATGTGGGTAGCATAAGTATTGATGAGGATATTTTAAACGCAGCGGGAATTCTACCTTATGAGCAGGTGCAGGTTGTCAATGTGGCCAATGGTGAGCGTTTGATCACCTATGCCATTAAGGCTCCTGCCAAATCTGGGGCAGTTGAACTCAACGGTGCGGCGGCTCGTCTGGGAATGCCCGGAGACCGTGTGATCGTGATGACTTACGCCCAACTCTCATCAGACGAACTGAAGGATCATTGTCCGATCGTCGTTCTGGTGGATGAGCGGAATCGCCTGCTCGAAGTTCGTCGGTACACAGACCTGTTAGAAAAGGCTAACGTGATCAACAATGTCAGAGCTTGACCCATTGACATCCAACCCACAGGCGACTCATGCAACGGTTGGAGAAGCCACGCATTCACCCGATTTTATTGTTCACTTTTGGGGTGTCCGGGGGAGTATTCCGGCTCCTGGTGCTGAAACCGTTCGCTATGGCGGCAATACCTCCTGTGTCGAAATGCGGATTGGGGGTAAGCGGCTGATTTTTGATGGGGGAACGGGGCTACGAGTGTTGGGTAAAAGTCTGCTCAAACAGATGCCCGTGGAAGCCTATATGTTCTTTACGCACTCCCATTGGGATCATATTCAGGGCTTTCCCTTTTTTGTGCCTGCGTTTATTAAGGGCAATTGCTTCCATATTTATGGGGCGATCGCGCCCAACGGTGCCACGATGAAGCAACGGTTGAGTGACCAAATGCTGCATCCTAATTTCCCGGTGCCGATTCAGGTGATGCAATCCGATCTCAAGTTCTATGATTTGTTTCCCGGTGATGTCATGCAACTAGATGACATCACGATCGAAACCGGGTCATTGAACCACCCGAATACCGCAATGGGCTATCGCATTACCTGGAATGGGCGGACGGTGGTGTATGCCACGGATACCGAACATTATCCCGATCGGCTGGACGAAAATCTGCTGCATCTAGCGCGAGATGCCAACATGCTGATCTACGATGCCTGCTATACCGATGAGGAATATCACGACCCCAAAGCACCCAAAATTGGTTGGGGTCACTCGACCTGGCAGGAGGCCGTGAAGTTAGCTAAGGCGGCTAATGTCAGTAAAGCCGTGATTTTCCACCACGACCCCAATCATACCGATGACTTTTTGGATGATGTGGAAGCTCAGGTGCAATCTGTCTTTCCCAACAGTGTGCTGGCTCGGGAAGGCATGATTCTACCCGTGATTTAGTAGTGCAGGGAACCATCGGGCAAAATCGCCCCCCGTAGGTTGGTTCCTTCCAATTTAGCTTTGGTCATAATGGCACGATACAGGTTGGCAGCACTGAGGTTGGTTTCGTGAAGGTTTGCCTCATGCAAATTGGCTTCCATTAAATTGGCACGAATCAACCCAGCCCAACTTAAGTTCGCCATATCCAGATCGGCTTTGCGCAGGTTTGCCTTGTCCAGGTTTGCCACTTGTAAGCTTGCCTGCTTCAGGTTGGCATGACTGAGATTGGCGTGGCTGAGGTTCGCCACATGCAAATTGGCTCCACTTAAGTTAGCTCCCTGAAGATCCGCGCCGCACAGATCGACTTCATCCAGGTTGGCATGGGACAAATTGATGTCACTGAGGTTGGCATGACTGAGATCTGCCCCACTGAGATCGATCGCGATATGGCTATTCAAGGCTCGCCAGTGATTCCATTGATCGACCCCTTGCTGTAATAACGCTAGCTGTTCCTCGTTGGCCAAGGAAATCGCCTCTACAATCCACGTAACATTATCTGCTTTCAGCGTAGCAGTCTGATCGCCTTCTGAGCTTTCTATTTAATGCTTCCGTAATGGTCTGGCATAGGGAAGGATGAGTCATGCCGTAACGATCGTCCTGATCTCCTAGCGGCAATCCCACCCTAAAGAGTTCGGTTCCACGGCTACCGTTTCGTCCCTGATCCAGATACCTTCGTAATAGGGATGAATGATTTGGGGTACACTCGTCTGCATACGAGGGGGTGGATTTGTGCCGAAATGGTTATTGCCGACCTTAAGTGAAATTTTGGCATTGGGTGATCCAAGTTGGATTATGAGTCGGGGCGCAGAGAGATCGTCTTCTGCCTCAGACCCATCCTCTCCACGGCGGCTGGCGAACCGGGTTGCCTTACAGCAGGTTCGGGCAGAACGGGAATGGCGAGGCGCGATCGCCGCCTTAAGTGTGTTATTGCAACGCTCGTTGCTGGCAACCGACATGGGGGATTTGGACAGCGATCGCACGATCGATGTCGCAGAATCCCTGACTCAGGGCATGGTGCTATCCGGCCCACTGCCGATCTTGAGTCAGCCTGAGTTGGTGGAATCATTTGCCACCTGGACATTAACTGCCAACTCGCTGCCTGACAGTCACCGCACCCCCTTTCAACTGCTACCGGCGGCTGAATCAGTTATGGCGTGTGATCCCCCCCTGCCTAGCTTGCCCTTGTTACCGGGAGATCCCCTGACCGCCGAACAGTTTTGCCTGGTGCTCACGTCGCGGTTTAGTTTCGTGATGGTGCTGGGGGAAAGTTTGACCGAGGAACCTGCCTTCATGTTTTCCTTTGCTCCTGAGGTGGTGCAACAGGCATGGGAGGCACTTCGTCCCCGGATTCTGCTGATGAGTTCGCATCAGATTGATCATTTGGATCAATTAGTGCAGCAATTTCCGCCCATTACCCCGGACTACCGAACGGTGATGCAGTTTAGCCAGTTGATGCTGGAACATTTGCCAGAGCCTCTGGAGGAACTGCCCCATCCACGTCAGGAGATGATGAAACATCGCAAGTTGGGTCGCGAGCGATCGCAGGGGACACGCCCGATCGCGGACTACACCTTACCCGATCCGCCCAGTTTTGATGTGGAATTGTTGAAGGCGATCGCCCATGAAGTCCGCACTCCCCTGAGTACGATTCGGACGCTGACCCGCTTGTTATTGAAGCGGCGGGACTTACCGGCGGATGTAATCAAGCGCCTGTCGGTGATCGATCGCGAGTGTAACGAACAGATCGATCGGTTTGGCTTAATTTTCCGAGCGGTGGAATTGGAAACCTCCGCCCACCAGAAGCCGACCATGCCATTGACCCGGACTTCACTGGCACAGGTGTTTCAGCAAAGTATTCCGCGCTGGCAGCAACAGGCTGGGCAACGGCAGATGACCCTCGATGTCACCTTACCGCCAAAGATGCCTGCGATCGTCAGTGATCCGACCATGCTGGATCAGGCACTTACCAGTTTGATTGAACGGTTTACGCGGAGTCTCCCGGCAGGAAGTCATATTCAGGTGGAAGTCACGTTAGCTGGAAGTCAACTTAAGCTACAACTTCAGTCCTGTCTGAATGCGGACTGTGCCGGGATGGAAACAAATAAGATGGCATTTGCGATGCCGGAGACTCACCCACCCGCCGTGAAGGCGATCGGCCAGGTGTTAATGTTCCAACCGGAAACAGGCAGTCTTACCTTAAATTTATCGGTGACAAAGAATCTATTTCAGGCAATGGGCGGTAAGTTAATTGTGCGGCAGCGTCCCCAGCAGGGAGAAGTGATGACGGTCTACCTGCCCCTGGAAATGAGTGGGTCTAGCATCCTCGACAACGCCAATGTGGTGGATGTTTAGGTGAAATGACCAAAGAGGGGCGATCGCCGATCGCCCCTCTGAATGCAAGCAAGGTTAGACGGTTGTTAATCCACGTTTAAGCGCGAGCCCAACCTGTACTCTTCCACAGAATAAAGAACAGGACGGCGGCAATGATCGCCCCAATGCTCCATTTGACACTGTTTTTCAGGAGTTCGTTGCGTTGGCTAGCCTGTCTGGCTTCAGCCTGTTGCTGTAACGTATTTTTGCCAGTTTCAATTTTGCCTCTAGCCTCTTTAATTCGGCTGAGAACAGTGGTTTTCAGTTCTTGAGGATTGTTTGGAATGGGTCCAATGTTCAATTGAGTCAACTGGGATCTGAGCTGTTCAAGTTGTTCAGGGTTGCTGTTGTTCAGTTGTGATTCCAGTTGGGTGATTTGCGTTAATTGCAGATCTGCTTTGGTTTGTTCCTGCTGTAACGCTTGATTAATTTGCGCCTGACTCTGACTGGTCAATTGCAATGTGCTACCAATTAACGGCGGAATTAACAATAAAGAGATTACAGTCAGGAGCAGGCACACCCAGGAAAGAATTTTTAACAGAATTTTTTCGATTCCGGCTCGGGCAAAGAATTCCCCAAAAAACACAAAGGCAAAGCCAAGTAGCGGGACAACCGATGTTTCAACCAGTTTCCCGATCGTTTGAAATAGCCATTGAGAAGTGTTGTTTGTAAAGGTTTCGGACGGGATTAAGCTGGCAATTAAATCGACCAGAGCAAACACGAGAAATCCGTAGCCAACCCAGCGCAATCGGTATACTGAACGATTTTCACTGGAATCATTCGACAATTCAGCCATAACGTTGGCTCCTCCTAGATCAGGATTCAGAATGAGGATGGTGGGTAATTAGCCTGCCACCATTGATACCAGGAAGCCCATGCAGTCTCTAATTCTTGATAAGCTTCCTGTGAGTCTACTGCTTCAGACGTTGTCGCAGATTGAACTGGAGTAGACATGAGAGTCCATAAACAGCGATGATCCATTAAAGGCTCCTGTCCCCAGAGCCAGGGAAAAATGCGACTGATCTGAACGTCATACTTCAGCCGATTGTGCCGGAACTGTTGATCGGTCACTGTACTACCGCCCCGCGCGTTAATGCAGGCCGTTAAATAGGCACGCCCCTGATGGGTCAGCACTCCATAATATCCGATGTTAGCCTGGTTACGGATGCCATCACTGAGTTTGGCATTCCCTTCCCGGATCGGGCTGTAGACAAACAGAAAGCGGCTAACATTCCCGTCGCCAATAATATGCCGGAGATCGACATCGATCGACGTATTACCCTGGCGATACCGATAGCGTTGACCGTTGGCTGGACTTTCACCGGGCTCAAGTTTATTTTTATCTTCGATCGCCGTACTCTCAATCAATTGCCATCCGGTAATCGGGACGGTTTTTGCCAGAGTGCGACCCGGATCGACGGTGACGGTATCACTTTTAGGAGTTGCGATCGCCTTTGCCAATACCAGCAGCGTTCCGCCCAGGGTGAATGCCAGTAAGGTTAGGCGCAACGGGTGAGCGATCGACTTAAGCATTGGCCTCTACTCCCGAATCTGGCTTTTGATTAGAGTTGCGTAAAAATGTCACCCAGCAAAAACCGCCGAACAACACGACCGCTAAGGCGGAAAAAATGAGCGACCCATCGCCGCCATGCCAGTATTCAAATGCCTGTCGGTTGGAGAACGCGACTAAAATTGCCATTAATGCTACCCGCAGCGCATTGACGAAATAGCCCAGCAACACGCCTACACTCAGGCAAAAAAAACGTTGTAAAGGATTGCGTAGTGGGAACATCATCAAAAACAGGACAGAGATATTCAGCATTTGCAGGGTACTTTGAATACCAGAACAGGCGGCATAGACTTCCACCCTGCCCGTGGGCATATTCAAAAAAATGCCATCTCGTTCGACGAGAAACCCCATATACTTCAAAAGAAAGGCTGCCGTCATTGCCGTCAGTTTAGAGAGATTAATCACCTGGAGGAAAATCTCCAAAAACGGATGAATGGCTAGTAGCCCAAAAATCAGCAACTCTTTCCAATATTGGCGTAGCCCACGCCAGCCAGAGGCAAGTAGCGCTAAACCAAAGAAGCAGACGAGTGGTAATAGATGGAGAAAGGTTGTGGCATCGGGCAAAGCGGTACTGCGTAGGAGCGTAAATCCGATGATTGCTGCTCCGATCGCGCCTGCCCCTAAACTGCTGTCAAAGGTTAAACTATGGCGCTGCTCCCAGATTAAGGAAGCGGCAACGACCCAAAACAACAGGCTTGTAGTCAGTAGCTCTGAATGACCCGCTCGGTTGACTAGGGTCAGGTGAAGGGCGGCAAAGGCAGCAGCACTGCTGAGAAACCAAAATCTCGGTTCTTGCAGACGAATGCTTAAATCCATCATGCGGGTAATCCTGCTGGGATGATACGGGGGGTGACGTGAGCCATCTTTTTCCTACGGTAGTCTAGGCAGGGTGATGAAACGAACTCAGGTTTAGAATGCCCTAAAACATTTCAAATAAACCGTTGAGTTTGTAAAAATTCCGACTGTTGTTGTGCCTGCCGTCGTAGCGATCGCACTAAACGGAAAGAGTACAAAGAAAACTGTCATGTCCGTTGCAAATTGGATTTGTAGTTGATAATGGAATGGCATTAGAGTTCAAGGCAGTTCCGTGGCTGAAAAGCGCAACTGGTTCATCAATATTGTCCTGATTCTGGCAGTGCTTGCCTTTGTCGGGTTTTCGACTATTCCGTTTTTACTGGATGCTGTGAATAACAGTCAGGCAAAGACTACTGCAAGTAGTTCCCCAGTTCCTAGCCCATCTGCCAGTGCCGCACCCAAGAAGGAAGAACTAGAAGCGCAGGCAAAGGGATATGAGTTAGTTCTCCAGCGAGAGCCGGAGAATCTCACGGCTTTACGCGGGTTACTGGAAGCTCGTTTGGCGTTGGGAGATGTCAAAGGCGCGATCGAGCCCCTTGAGAAATTAGCGAAGCTGAATCCGAACGAAACCTATTACGCGGTGTTGCTGGCTCAGGCAAAACAACAACTCCAAGATCCAGAGGGAGCCGCGCAGGTCTACCGCAATATTTTGGCAACGAAACCCGGTGATCTCAATGCCTTAGTAGGGTTAGTGGGTTTACTGCAAAAACAGAATCGTCCTGAAGCGGCGATCGGCTTGTTGCAAGATACGTTGAAAGCCGCTCCTCAAGCCAATCAGGTGCAGGCAGGTAGCATAGATGTCCCGTCTGTCCAGGTGATCTTGGGTGGCGTTTATGCGGATCAGCAGCGCTATAGTGAAGCGATCGCGATTTACGATGAAGCGACCAAGTTGGATAAGCAGGACTTCCGCCCTGTCTTAGGTAAGGCACTGGCACTGAAGGCACAAGGAAAAGCCGACGATGCCAAGCCTCTATTCAACTCGGCGGCTGAGTTAGCTCCAGCCCGTTACAAAGATCAAATCAAGCTTCTAGCAGGAGATGCGCCGGTACCGCCCAATGCTGTAGCCCCTGGAGGGTCGCCTGCAAGCAATCCGCCAACGGGGATAGCGCCAGGGGGAACGCCACCAGAGGTAGCCGCTCCCGTTCCAGTCCCATCGCCCGATGCCGCTAATCCAGCTCCTAGCCCATCCCCATAGTTACGCGCCTTCCACTAGCGCCACGATACCAAAGATCAGGAATAAGATTCCCCCCAATAGAGTAACTGTGCGTTCAGATAGTCGCCCGGACACGAATCGTCCACCAATAACCGCGATCGCGGCACAAATAGCATGACCTAAGGTGGCTCCGACCGTGACTCCCCAGGGATTATTGGAGGCCGCCAGGGCGATCGTGGCAATCTGAGTGCGATCGCCCCATTCGGCAGCAAAGGTCAGGGCAAAGGCTTGCAAAACTACCCCTTGCTGAAGGCGGCTCGGATTGAGAGTTAAGGCGGATTCTGCGATCGCCGCTTGCGCCTCCTGAACCTCATCGCCGCAGGGAGTTTGCGCTGTCATCGTCTTGGCATCGTAGAGAAGTTTGATGCCAAACCCGAGAAACAGGATCACTTCGGCATAGTGAATCCAGAGTTTTGGCAGGAGGGAGGCGGCTTGCCCTAACAATACGGATAGCATAGTCATTGCGGCTAACGCGGCTACCACTCCCAGAAACACCAATCGGCGGGAATGCCGCATGGCTAGCAGCATGGCAATAAAGAAGGTTTTATCCCCTAACTCAGAGATTGTAATTAATAATAAACCGGCAGTGAAGGCGGCTAACATTCTCTCTCAGGCTCCTCAGGTTCGCTTGGGTAGGGCATCCAAGTGAGCTTGATGAGAGAAGATAAACAACTTCACCAAGCTCACAAGGACTGTGAACTTAGTGAAGGTCTCGCTTCTAGCTTGACTAAGGTTGGTAACGGGTTGTGACCTGGCACAAACCCCCATACCTTGGGCAAAACCATCGTCTGAACCAGGTTCATCACCAGTATGTTGATTCAGACGGGCTGGATCGATGGGATCAGCAGCTACTCCCCTTCATACAAAGGTGATAATACCATGAACAGAGACATTTGCGTCGGAATATTGTGGGGCGGGTTACGTGCCGGATTGCGGAAACTTGCGAATTTGATAGCCTTTGCCTTCTACCAATTCATAGGTTCCTACACCCATCGCCCGATCGAAGGCTTGCTCAATCACGGCTAGTTCAGCCGCCGGTACAGCATCCCATGCCGCTTGGTTTGCCCAACGGATGACTAAGATCACTTCATCCGGTATCTCTGGGTTAATCCAAACTTCTTTGCCCAGAAAGCCAGGATATTTGGACAGGAAACTGTTCCAGATCTCTGCATCTTTCTGAATATAGGTTTCTCGCCACTGCGGATCAACTTTAATCTTGAGCCACTCAATCACCATACGATCGCGCTTTCAACTCTGCATCCTTCAGATTCGCACAGGATGGTGAACTCATGGGAAATCAGAAATCCGGAAAATCGGGTGTAACTTCATCGATGCTTTAACTTCAGCCCGTTACTTTTTTATTTTCACGATTTAGTTAGAGGTACGGAAAGTTTTCAGGGCGAAATGTATATGTTTAAACTAGCCTGAACGTCACACGTAACCTTAAACCTATGAATATCAATGAATTTGAAGCGCAAGTACGTGATGTAATTGATTCACTACTAAATGAGTTGCAAACCTTGGCATTGTCATCTACCGAATTAGAACCAAATGTTTTAGCTGTTGGCATGTCTGTACGGACGTTGGCGGAAATTATTGAAGACTACATTGCCCAGCAGCGGCAAGCCTAGATATGGTGCTGACGGACACAGGTATCCGCTGCCAGAGTTTGGAACGCAGGTGTGGCGAGGTTGCGGATCATGAGTGCAATTAGTTCAGGCACTGTAATTCTTGGGAAACGGCTTGCTTTAAGCTTTCCAAACCCACTGGTTTGATCAGGTATTGGCTAGCACCCAATGCGATCGCCCGTTGTTGATCAGCTTTGAAGGCAAATGCAGAGATGACAATCACGGGAATATGTTGCCACTCCATGGAGTGTTTAAGTTGTTCCAGGAGCGTAAACCCATCGACTCCTGGCAATTTCAAATCGAGTAGAATGAGATCGGGTTGAAATTCGTCTAGGGCGGCGAAGAAGTCGCTTCCAGTGGCGACACTGTGGATTCTGTATCCACAAAAGCTGAGGAAGTCACTCAGCAAGCGGCGATTTGCGTCGTTGTCTTCTACTAGCAAAATCCGGGTCGGTAACTTCCCATCGAAAGCTGGAGTACCGGACATGGATACCTCTGTTCGATCAGGGTTGGGGTGCGTAAACATAGATACTGTGAGTTAAGTGATTATTCATTGCAAAACAGTGGTTTGCAAACGTTCTCAAGCATCATGCACCCTTTAAGCAGAGAGAAAAAGCAATTCAACCAGATGGTTGATAACCGCTAGGATTCAATAGATATCTGGGTTTTAGAAGTGAGCGATCAAACAGGGAACGCGAGCTCGGGGATTCAGACACCTGAGGCCTGGTCTGTTGAGTAACCTCAACAATTAACTACAGTAGCTCTTTAGTATACGTGAAACTTACATTGTCTTGATGCAAGCTTTAAAGACTCAGTATACAAAATTTTTTACAAATAGAAAATCGTTGTTCAGGTAAGACTACGCAGAGTATGAAAAACCGATCGCTTCCTCAAGCATCTGTGGTCAGTTTACCCTGCCAACGTGAATTAGCCTTCCTGGGAATGGCGGAATTAGAGGGAGTATAACGACTGAAGTTGGCGTTCGGTAATTACTCCCAGAGAACGGAGAATAGATTTGCCAGAATAGGGAAAGTGGTCTGTCACGATCGCGGAGTAATAGCTTGTACTATTACCTTGACCCCGTCAGGACTGTTATTTCAGGAAATCAGTATGGATAACAACAATTGGCTAACACAGCTATTAATGCTAGGTGTCGGGACAACGTCTTTAGTCGCTGACAAGTTGCGGGAAGTGAGCGATGAGTTAGTAAAAGATGGCAAACTGAATCCTGAGCAGGCGAAGGTCGTGGTCGATGATTTGATGCAGACGCTGAAGTCGGAGCAGGGTAATTTTGAAACCCAGATGCAGCGGCAGTTACGAAATTTATTACAGGATATTGGTGTCCCCCGGCAGTCGGAAATGGATGAATTGCGGGGACGGATCGATCGTTTGGAACGGCAGATTCGAGAAATTGAGAATAAGCTCTGGCGCTAGAGACAGTCAGTGGAAGTCGCTAAAATTGGCGACGCGAGAAGATTAACGTCGCGATCGCCAGCAGCACAATCATGTAAAGAACTGCGTACCCAAGATTAGTCAGTAGCAGTTCAGGGCTAGGGAGTTGCCCATATACCGCCTGATTCTTTAAATCCAACCGAGCCAGATCCGGCAGCACGAGATAGATTGTATTGGTCACATTCTCGATCGCTGGATTTTTGCTGAGTTTGCCGAGGGTGACTAAATCGCGACTGAAACTGCCCATAAAATAGATCCCAAACGTCAGCAGGGTCGCCAGCAGGGAACTGGTAAACACCCCAAAGGCGATCGCGACTGCCGTGATCAGCGAGAGTTGCAAAAATAGATAGAGGGATGAGACGGCGATGCTGGCCGCAGGAAAGGGCACTTGATAGAGCCATAGCACTCCCCAGTAGATGATGGTCATTGTGGCAACTAAAACGGCCAGGACTGCCGATAGTCCCAGGTGTTTGCCCACAATGAATTCGGCGCGGCTAATGGGTTTCGCGATTAACACCAGAACGGTGCGTTTTTCGATTTCCTTATTCACCAAGCCTGTGCCCACAAAGACGGCAATCACGAGTCCCAATAGCCCCATTGCCGCTAAACCGAGATCTAAAATAATTTTGTTTTGAGTGCCAGCCGAGATTTCGGGCAGCAAGCGGGCAGCTAACAATAAAAAGATGGCGAATAAGCCAATCAAATACAGGACACGATCGCGAATGACTTCGCGGAAGACGTTTGTGGTAATTGTCAGGGTTCTACTCGGATTCATAGTGTTGATGGACTGCCTGTGACCGTCACTGATTTTACTGCGTTGGTTCGGGAATTCCAGCGATCGGTCCTTCGATCGTGCCACATTGCACCTCAACTCCGGGTGACGTTTGTTTGGCTTGAACCACTGGTTGGCGTTGGCTGATGGCACAGGTTTTGGAGAAGTAGTAGCCGTTCGCTTCGGCAGTGGGGCCCTGCCAGACTAACAGGAATTGCACCGCATACTCTCGCCCGGGTAAGACTCGACCTTCCAGTCGCCAGAGGGAGTTTTCGGGAAACCCAGGAATTTGATTCATCACAGAGGTTTGCAGCGCACTCACTTGTTGGTTGAAATCGAGCAACCACCGTTCGACCTGCGACCAGGATTTGGTGGCTAATTCTGTTTCTAAGAGTGGCTCGACCTGATTAAGAATTTCGATGCCCCGCGATCGCGGACGAGTTTGGGGATTCAGTTGTACCACAAAGGCACTATTACTCATATCATCGGCCCGCAGGGTAGGGTATTGGGTTAACCAAACCTGGGTGGAAAAACAAAGTTGAATCCAACAACTGAGGACTAAATTAAACAGAAATAAAATACTCAGTTCCAGACGATCAGGTGGGGCGGGAACTTTGAACTCTGAACCGGATTTAATAAATTTTGGTAGCCCAGCGATCGTAGCTGAAATGATCGGCCAGACAACAAAGGCAATTTGAGGAATTTGATTAGGTGTAGCAAATAGAAATAAACAGATAATTGCTCCTGTAAGCCAGGGAGCGATAAAGATTCGATTAATTGTCAATACTTTTTTGATCTTGTCACCATGCAGGAACCAATGAAAGCCGGGAATCAAAAATAACCAGCCGATCGATGCCACAATGACTTGATAATATCCCTCTAATAACAGTGAGGTAATCCAGGAAAAAATACTAATCCAAATTAAGCTTTGCCAGGAATCAGCTTTAGTTGGAATGACCGCTTTAGCAAGGGGATCAAATACTTCTTTTAACCCAAATAATGTCAGTAGAGGAAAGCGAATGCCAAATTTGAAGATAACTGAAAAAGCAAATAAAACAATCAGGGTAAATAGGACAATACGCCAGGGAAATGTACCCAGGATACCGATGATATTTGTCAGAAAGCGGTTTAAGACATCAATCATTAGCTCGGTGATTATCCAGAAATACGCTGACTTTGCTCAACCCAGCGAATGAGCAGTAGTAATAAAATCGCGCTGAAGCTAGCCGCATTCGCAATCAAAAGAGTATGGGCTTTGGTATTAGCCTGAAACCGAATAATTTGATCCCGTCGTCCTTGAAACCGGGCAATATGTTCGGTGGGAGGTTGAGAACTTTTGGTTTTATCGAGTAAATACTCTAATAACTCTAAACCATTCAGTTCCACTAAAAATGTGCCAATGAAAATACCTAGGCTCGTTAAGATAATAATGGGTGTGACAGCCGCAAACCAGGGATTGGGAAAGAAGCGATCGAAAAAGATGTAACTAATAAACTGACGTTGCACATCTTCCGGTAAAAACTGATTGATCTGAAAAAAAAATAGCCACCCTAGAAAGGTGGAAAAGAGATTCAGTACGGCGGCATACCGCATACTGGTCTTGTAATCCAGGTTCAGGTTCTTGAAGAAAACTAACCCCTCCAGCGCGATCGTCACCAGTAAAAATAACATCTGAAAGATGATCGCTCGTAGCGGCAGGATACTATCAAACATTGCGCTCGACTGAGGCGAATTGGTACTTACATTCTACCCAGTCTGACTCTACTGCCAGCATTTTTTAGCGATGGGTTAGAACAGTAATTCTGCTGCCAGTTGAATCCGGGCGATCGGGGGAATTGATCGGGGTAAGTTGGGGAGCCGCACGATCGTTTGGTCAGGAAAGCGATCGGGGTCAATTTCCTGGTCAGCGTCGTAGCGGTTATGCACGATATACCGTTGGCGAATGCCTAAGCGATCTAAGGACTCAGTCAGCCGTTGAGCTTCGGCAAGAATGGCGGATTGGGCTTGCACCACGCCAATGAATTCTGTATGGTGTGGATCTTTGAGGTGCTTTTGGGCTTGCATCACCCGTTGCCGTAAGGTGCGGAGCCGTCCCATCAACTCGACGCGTCCGACCACATCCTGATACTTGATCCACAGCTTAAAAATCCAGGCAAGCCAGTCTCCTAAAGCAGTGGGCATTTCCAGAAACCGCAGTAGATGCCCGGTGGGAGCCGTGTCGAGAATAATCAAATCCTGCTGGTGCGACTCCAGTAATTCCATGACGGTAATCAGGGACAACATTTCATCAATTCCTGGCAGGGCTTGCGCCACGATTTTGCGCCAGGCGACTGGGCCATAGGCAATTTGCAAGGTTGCTGCCTCATCGCTTGACTCGCCACTCATCATTTCCGCCAATTCCCATAGGTAGTCTGCCCGAAACTGCTCTAATACCCGATCGGCATCGACTTCCTGCCCAGTCAAGTTAGGGGCGATCGCGGCTGGTTCATGTCCTAAGGTCTGTCCCAGGGCATCCCCCAGGGAGTGCGCTGGATCAATGGAAATCACCTGGATGGCGCGATCGGGATGCTGTTGTGCCATATTCCAGGCGATCGCCGCCGCCACCGTGGTTTTGCCAACGCCCCCCTTACCCCCAATTAAGAGTAGGCGACGGGATTCGGTGACAAAATCACTCAAGCTGGGCAGGAGTTTGGCAGGTTGGGGCAGGTTGGGGGCGGCAATCGGTGTGAGAGTGTGAGCGGGGGTGATGTGGGCGATCAGGGCATCCAGGGCGATCTCGCCTACGGGTTCCTCGGGTTGCTCAGGGACGAGCCAAACGGGACGGGGATCTGCCAGGGTGAGAAAGTCTTGCAGGATCTGGTGTTGTTCGGCGCGGCGATCGCAATGGGCTGGGGAGGTTGAGCCGGTGGGGAGGATGTGGTTGATGAATAGACCACCACAGGGAATGGCTAGGGTATTGAGCGCATCGAGAAAGCGTTGAGTTTCCAGTAGGCTCATCGGTTCAGCGATCGCCACCACCAGGCAAGCGGTTTGCGTCTGATCCTGTAGCAGATGCCGACCATTGGCTAGATCGGCTTTCATCGTGTGCAGAAAGTCATCAGCCGCATCGGCAGTATAGCGTCCGGTAAAGGTTTGGCTGATTACCCGATGTTTTTCCTGAAACAGTTCCAGGGCAGCGAGAAACTCATCCAGGAAACCCATTAAGCCAAACAGATTCAAGGTATGCCCACTGGGAGCCATATCCACCACGATGCGATCGACCGTTTGTGCCTGAAGCAGCCGTTGGATCTCCAGAATCCCCATTAACTCATCTAATCCCGGCCAACTGAGATTCCACACAGGCGAGAGGTCTTCCGTCTGAACAAAGCTCCCCCGTTCAACCAGTTGTTCCAGCACCTCGCCATACTGGGCTTTAAAGGTTTGTAACAGGCGATCGGCATCCAGCGATCGTACCTGAAGGTTCGGCAAATCCGGCAGGGATTGAGGCTCATCACCTACCGTCATTTGCAACACATCGCCTAATGAGTGGGCTGGATCGGTGGATAACAATAGGGTAGATTGTTGCGGAAATCGATGTGCCCAATCGCGAGCTAACCCACAGGCAAGCGTCGTTTTGCCGACTCCACCCTTGCCGCTAAACATTGCCAGACGTAACCGATCGTAGTGCTGCATCGAACCCCATCTTTCAACGAACCCATCCTGATAGGAGAGTGTTCTCCCCTACCCTACTGTGCCTTCCAAGATTGCTTTAGCGCTGGGCAGCAGCGATCGTGGCTCCCGCTTGATCTAAGGTGAGAATATGCACCTCGGCATTGGTGCCCTGCTCTGTCCAGGCGCTTGCCATCGCGGATTTCACTGTGTCTGCCTGGTCGCGGCTGGTCAGTGCGAGTAATGTGGGCCCCGCACCACTAATCACCAATCCGTAAGCTCCGGCATCGACGGCCGCCTGTTCTACCGCTGCATAACCGGGGATTAAGGCCTGCCGATAGGGTTGGTGAATCCGATCTTGTAAGCCTTCCCGTAACCATTTGCCCATCCCGGCTTCTAGTCCCCGTAGGAGTAAGCCCAGATGCGCCGCATTAAAAATGGCATCGGCACGACTGTAGCTGGTAGGCAACACCCGTCTGGCTTCGGCGGTCGATAGCTCAAAGTCGGGAATGGCGACTACAGGCACAATCCCCTCATGCCAGGGAATCTGACAAATTTCCCAGTCGATATTGATCCCAGTTGCCGCTAACCGACAGCCACCCAAAAGAGCGGGGACAACATTATCGGGATGCCCTTCGATCGCCACTGCCATATTCAGAATTGCCTTTTGGGAGAGGGGTAAGCCTGCCAGGGCATTGGCTCCCACTAAGCCGCCGACGATCGCCGTCGCCGAACTGCCTAAGCCCCGCGCCAGGGGAACTCCTAACTGGATATCGATCGTCACGGCGGGGATTGGTTGACCTAGTTCCTGGTAAAACTTGGCGAAGGCTTGATAGACCAGGTTGCTGGTGTCGGTTTGGACACGATCGGCTTCTTGTCCCGTGGCAGTAATCGTGACTGGCTGGGAATTTGTGGGTTGCAGGGCAAAGGTAAACTGGTTATGCAGGGTGAGGGCGGCTCCCAGGCAGTCAAACCCCGGCCCCAGGTTGGCTGTGGTGGCAGGAACAGTAATGGTGACAGCAGTCTCGTTGGACATATTGCAAGGAAAGAACGTGAGCAGAAGGTGAAAGGTTGGGTGCGGGTGCAGTCAGCCTAAGGGCAGGTGAGGTTCAATGGTTGCTTGCTCAGAATCTGAAGATTTGCACCATAGATCACTGCACTTGATCGCAACAAACTCTAAAGTTGTAAAGAAGTCTGTGCATCGCAGTGAACTTCTGGGCATTCTGAATGCACGTAGCCTGGTAGTCTTGCTATAGCAAATCCGCAGATTTCGCTAATGGTATCAAGCCATGTTACCTCTCTGGAGCATTCTTGCTACTATTCAGAAAACTTAGTGCATCACGCTCAATGTTGGAGTGAAGCAATCATCATGGAGCTTGGACAAGATCCGGATCTGGAACGGGACTATATACGGTGTCTAGAGCAGCTTAATTGGGCGATCCAGCAGCTAGGTGGTACGGCTGATCCGGCGCAATTGTCTAAAACGGCTGAACTGATTATTCAAACGATGACGGGACCCTGGCGGTTTTTCCATACGCCAGAACATATTTTTGAAGTGGGTGGCAAAGGGGATGCGATCGAAGTCCTGGCAGCTCTATTTCATGACTTGGTGTATGTTCAGGTTGATCAAGGGGTCAGTGTCAACATCAGCCGTTATATTGCTCCCTTCGTCAAAGAAATTAATGGGCAATTGGTGATTTTACCACCGTCAGAACTACCGGACGATCGCTTGTTTGAAATGGTGACGCAGGTATTTGGCTTTGCTCCAGGGCAAAACTTAGTGCCGATGGCTGGACAAAATGAATATTTAAGTGCGCTAATTGCGGCTAAGTGTCTGGAACATGCTCTGCCAGCGCCGATGATTGTGCGGATTGCGGCGTGCATTGAGGCGACGATTCCCTTCCGACCACGCAGCGAAGCGGGGCAAACGGCTGGAGAGCGGTTGTACGATCGCCTGGTGCAGGTGAATCAACGGTTTGGGTTGGATTGGGATGGGGCAGAACTGACCGCGATCGTCAAACGGGCAGTACGGCTGGCAAATCGGGATGTGGAAAATTTTGCCTATCCTGCTTCCGCTGAGTTTCTGGATAATACCTGGAACCTGCTGCCGGAAACGAACCATGATTTAGCCAACACCAACTCTTACACGGTGTCGGGGTTCCGAATCTCGATGCAAAAAATGGAAGGCTTTATGAACTTCCTGAAGCCGGAATTGGTGTTTCAGCAATATCAGGATGAGCCAGATGATGAAACCTACCAATTATTGATTGCCCGGACTCGCAAGAATCTGGAAGTGGCTCGGTTATACCTGGGCAGTAAGTTGCTGTCGATCGCGGTGATTGAAGCATTGTCTCTACGCATTGGTAAGGACATTCCTCTAGCGACGATGATGGGTGAGTTGCCGTCGGCTCACAGTAGCTCGGTAGCGCAGTTGGAAACCTATCTGCCAAATATTCCAATGATGCTACCGCCGGAAACCCCACTAGAACAGGAGGTGATGGAGATCTTAGAGAAAGGGCGGAGTAAGTCTTCTACCTACGATGTGAAGAATTCACCGACGGCAACCTATATCATCAAGGCAGTTGGTTTTCCCGAAGCTCGCCGCTTGTTGCTCAAGGCAAAGGACTTCTTTAAAGGCAATCTGTCGGGTGAGGAGTTTCTGGCGACCTGCGATCGCACAATCGTGGAAACGATCGCCAAAGGCGTGATGCAGGTGTTGGAAAGCCGCAAGCAGGCAATGGGGCAACTGGAACTCAGTAGTCGGGTTTAGCGAGTATGGAACGGGGTCTTTTCTGGCTGCCACTGCTGGCACTGTTTATTGGGCTGGCGTGGGCAGGCTGGCATGAATACCAGAAGGTGGAAGCCTATAAGCTGTGGGCGGCTCAGTTCGATCGGGCGAAATATGATATCTATGCGGTGTTAGGGCAGAAAGGAACGGAAATTACCTGGGGCAAACCCACGCGGCAGGATCCGATCGCGGTAGAAACCTTTTCCCTACAGACCGTGAACTCAATTCAATTGCGGGTGAATGATCAGGTGGTGGATCTGGCAACGCCCCCTCGGAAAGGTCGGACGCTACTGGAGTTTGTGGAGACTGACCGCACGATCGCCGTTCCGTTTACTGATCCGGAGTTAGCAGCGAAGTGGGGACAATATTTGCAAACTTTGTTGTCAGGTAAGGATTAGTTTCATGTACCCAAGCCCTGATCATCTTGCTGAACCGCTTGAACCTATGATCCGCTGCTAACCTGATTTATCTTCCTGGGGTTTCAATGCGAACTTGAGGAATTACCAGATTGCCAATTGCATACTCATACGCCAAATACCCCAATCCACCGATCAGCGCGATCGCTAATAAGGCTCCGAGAATGCCGTCGCCTGTACCTCTGCGGGGTTTTGCCAGGGAATCTCGTTGTCCATCCCGATAGCCTTGCAGGTATTCAGGGCTATCAATAACTGTTTGCCGTTCTACCTTAGCCATAAGATTTCAACAACTTCGTGTTAGTTAAACGTAGTTTTTAAAGTAGTCTTTTTCGCCGTTGGTTGACTCTACCAATGTGCCAATTTTTGTTCTACCGAAAGATAGAAACGATGAATCGAGGCATGGAGGGTTGACTACTGATATTGTTCTGAGTTGGACTCGATCTACCATTCCAACCGCGAACCAAACCCACGCATCAACTCAAAAATCTTTTCTGGATCTAAATCCTTATACCAGGGATGGGTGCTGAGCACAGCAATACATTGCAATAAGGTTCTTTCTAGCTCAGTTTTCTCGGTTTTGTTGACCAACTCATCCAAGCTATTGACGTACATCCGTATATCCTCGATATCCACTTCACTCATACATAAAGATTAGATAGAAAATCTGTGTAAATTCTGAGGTTTTTAATCAAAAAATAATTTTGTTGCCAAGCAGCGCCGACACTTTTTCTGTCTGCCCGATAATTTTCTGATGACTCTTGTCTGGACCGGCGATCGCCCTCTAAAATCGTCTCCGGACTAACTCTCGTGACCCTGCATAAGTTAGGTGGGAATGGAGTGTGCAATCCTGCCCGGTTTTTTAGTGATGCTGGCTCCGCCTTTGGAAACGTGATGTGTTCTATCTTCCAGAGTAACTCTGAACCGTAACCGCATAAAATCCCTGAATTTACCGTCAGAGTGTGAAAGAGGAAATTAGACTGGATAAAGTTCTACAGTTTTTTGGCAAGCGTTGTTCCAGTTTCAGGGGTTCTTGATTGTTCTCAATTATCCTGATTTGCCAGCCTCGGGCTGACACCTGCTGCACTACCATCAATTGTTTGCTTCACGGTTGGATTCAGCGTTGGAGCGATCGCCTGTGCTGATCTCACCCTAATTTTTCCCTCGTCTCATGGTCTATTGCTTGTAGCGCTAGTGAGCCGCCCGCATGTTCAGTGCCACCGAACTCCTGATTAATGATTTTGTCAAAAAACTTAAGGAAGGCTACCACCGTACCTATGGCGGACTGAAGTCAGATTACGAAGACATTATTGCCTGGGTTGGTGGCATGGCGATGGAGAACATTGCCAATAGTGATGCTCTTTACCACAATGTTGAACACTCGATTTTAGTCACGCTGGTGGGTCAGGAGATTCTACGCGGTAAGCATATTCGCGAAGGGGGGGTCTCCTGCGAGGATTGGTTGCATTTCATTATTTCCTTGGTCTGTCATGACATTGGCTATGTCAAGGGTGTGTGCCGTCAAGATCAGGCGGGACAGTATGCGACGGGTCGAGAGGGCAAGATGGTGGTGTTGCCGCCAGGGTCTTCTGATGCGGCGTTGACTCCTTACCATGTCGATCGCGCCAAGCTATTTATTGAGGAACGGTTTGGCGGGCATAAATTGATCGATGTGGACACGATCAAACACAATATTGAACTGACTCGCTTTCCAGTACCGGCGGCAGAAGATCATCAAGATACGATCAACTACCCGGGCTTAATCCGAGCGTCTGATTTAATTGGTCAACTCAGTGATCCGCGTTATCTGAAAAAGATTGGCGCTCTGTACTACGAATTTGAGGAAACTGGAGTAAATAAACTCCTGGGCTATAGTCATCCTGGGGATCTGCGGAAGAACTATCCCAAGTTCTACTGGCATGGGGTGTTTCCCTATATTCAAAATGCGCTGCAATACCTGGCATTAACGCAACAAGGGAAACAAATTATTGCCAACTTGCACTCCAATGTATTCGTCGTCGAACATGAACAGTTTGAGGATGACTAGGGATTAGTGTGCCACTACTGAGGGCTGAATCTCAGTAGAGTAGGGATGGAGAAGCTATGATGATATCCTTCCCTCCATTATTCTGTTAACCCTGGATTTCCATGAACTGGTGGCAAAGACTCAAACATAACAACCTGGCGCGGTTTGGTGCCCTACTGTTGCTGATCTTCTACATTGCCGTATTTGCAGCAGAATTTGTTGCACCCTATGATCCCTATGCCTCTCAACCGGATGGGGCGTTGTTGCCACCCACGCAAATTTATTGGAATACTCCAGATGGTCGGTTTATTGGGCCCCATGTTTACCCAACGACTCAGGGACCCGTGGATCTGGAAACAGGCGATCGCACCTTGACGATCGATAATAGTCAGCCCTCCCCGATCCGGCTGTTTGTCCAGGGCGATGAATATCGGCTCTTCCAGATCAAATTGCCTTTACCGACCCAATTCTCCCTCAGCGATCCCAAGTTTGATGAAGTGGAATTATTTTCTGGAATTCCTGCTAACCTGCATTTGTTTGGTACGGTGGGGCCGGGGAAATGGAACGTGTTGGGCACCGATGAGCAAGCTCGTGATCAGTTTAGCCGTCTGGTATATGGCGGTCGCGTTAGCCTCAGCATTGGACTTGTTGGTATTGCCGTTTCTTTCCCACTAGGCATGTTGGTTGGGGGAATTTCCGGCTACTTTGGGGGCATGCTCGACAGTGTATTAATGCGGTTGGTCGAAGTGTTAATGACCATTCCCAGTATTTATCTGTTGGTAGCATTAGCGGCTGTGTTACCGCCAGGGTTAACCAGTGCCCAACGCTTTTTGTTGATTATTTTGATTACGTCCTTTATCCGTTGGGCTGGGTTAGCTCGGGTGATCCGGGGGCAGGTGCTCTCAATTAAAGAGCGAGAATTTGTCCAGGCGGCTCAGGCAATGGGGGGAAAATCGCTCTACATCATCACCCGCCATGTGCTCCCGCAGACAGCGACGTATATTGTGATTTCCGCGACATTATCCATTCCCGATTTTATTGTGGCGGAATCGGTCTTAAGTTTGATTGGTTTAGGGATTCAGCAACCCGATCCCTCTTGGGGCAATATGCTGTCCTTAGCCACAAATGCCTCAATTTTGGTACTTCAGCCCTGGTTGATCTGGCCCCCAGCCCTACTGATTATTTTGACTGTTTTGGCGTTTAACTTGTTGGGAGACGGTCTGCGGGATGCCTTAGATCCACGGAGTCTGCAACGGTAAGTGACTGGAGTTAAATAAAATCGCCATGAAAAATGGGCAGCGGGAAATCTTGGATTCCGGCTGCCCATCGTCTGTGTGAGGAAACTTACTTCACAGAAACTTTAGCACCAGCTTCTTCGAGTTGCTTCTTCGCATCTTCAGCATCAGCCTTAGCGATCCCTTCCTTAACTGGCTTGGGAGCGGCTTCCACCAGGTCTTTTGCTTCCTTCAGACCTAGACCAGTCAAGGTACGCACAACTTTCAGAACGGCAATCTTCTTGTCAGCCGGAACTTCTTCCAGAACGACATCAAATTCGGTCTTCTCTTCCACTTCTTCAGCGGGAGCCGCCGCGCCACCGGCGGGAGCCATCATCATCATGCCGCCAGCCGGAGCCGCCGCACTTACGCCAAAGGTTTCTTCAATTCCTTTAACCAGTTCAGCCGCTTCTAACAGAGTTAGACCTTTGAGCTTTTCGAGAATTTCGTCAACAGCAGCCATGTATTTACTCCTATGGTCGATTTGTTTGTGATCAGTCGGTCGGAATTGGGTGGTTAGGTGACTGCGATCGCGCCTGAGTCAGTAAGACGATGACCTGTACCTAACCTGGGCAACATCAAGCCACAGCCTGTGTTTAAGCCGCTTCCTTGTCTTTGTCGGCAACGGCTTGAATGGCGCGTGCCAGGGAAGCCGGAATCTCGTTGATGCCAACGGCCAGTTTGGTCGCCACACCATTGATGGCACCAGCCACTTGCGCCATAAGTTGTTCCTTAGACGGTAGATCGGCGATCGCCTTGACATCCGCCTCGGTTAACGTCCGACCTTCCATCACGCCGCCGCGCAGTTCCGTTTTCTTGCTGGCTTTTTGGAAGTCCTGGTATGCCTTAAGCGCACCACCAACATCATCCTTAATCAGCAGGAAAGCGGAGGAACCTTTGAGCAGATTGGTCATCGCTTCCCAGGTGGGATCGCCTTCGATCGCAATCCGCATCAGGGTATTTTTGGTCACTTTGCACTCTGCCCCTTTCGGTAGCAGACGGCGACGCAGATCGGTAATTTCAGCTACCGAAAGCCCTTTGTAGTCAATGACAACCGCAAGCTGAGATTGACTCAAACTTTCTTTGATCTCAGCGACGATCGCTTGTTTATCCTCTAGCGTTCTACCCATACGTGATTCACCTCCTTGAGTGGGTACTCTCCTGAAAATCGGCTCATTCCGGCAGCTACATCACTAAAAAACCCCGGACAGCTTGCCGGGGTGACGCGGTAAATGCCCATGCCAGCAGTTAGTCAACTGGCAACAGTGGCGGCGACAACCTCGGCAGGAGATTAAGCGTTAAGCACCTGCTGTCTTTGGTTCAGTCATTTAGTTGTAGGAATGAGTCAAACTTTTTCCTCCGAGTGAGCATTTGGGAACAGATACCCATGGGCATGTTCCCATGATCTCTATCGCAATCCTTATGCAGCATCCAATTTCAGATCGCGCAGAGCGGAGATATCAATTTCGATCGACGGTCCTTGGGTTGCCGAAACAAAAATGCTCCGCCAGTAACGACCTTTTGCCCCAGAGGGACGGTTGCGATCAATGGATTCTTGTAGCGCCTTCAGGTTCACTAGCAGATCTTCAGTCGGGAAGGAAGTTTTCCCAAACATGACATGGACAATCCCAGTTCGATCCGCCCGGAATTCCACTTTACCTGCTTTGAATTCTGCGATCGCTTGAGGTAGATCAAATGTTACAGTACCACCTTTTGGCGACGGCATCAAACCGCGCGGACCGAGTAATTTACCCAATTTAGCCACCTGTGGCATCATATCGGGGGTCGCAATCAGCAAATCGAAGTCCATCATGCCTTTCTGGATGGAGTCGATCAATTCCTCTGAACCAGCCAGGTCTGCCCCTGCGTTGGTGGCTTCCGTGACCTTTTCCCCCCGAGCGATCACTGCGACCCGGATGCTTTGACCAGTACCCTTGGGCAGTGCTACGGTAGTCCGCAATTGTTGATCGGTGTATTTGGGATCAATTCCCAGTCGAATATGGGCTTCAGCCGACTCGACAAACTTCGCCGTTGCTGTTTCTTTGAGTAATTCCAGCGCTTCTAATGGTGCATAGGAACGATCTTCTACTTTCTCCAGTAGCGATCGCATCCGCTTAGAAAGTTTTGCCATGTTTGATCTCCTGGGGTTCTAACGAGGAGTTACCTCTTCCCCGATTCAAGTTTACAGTTCGTTAGTCTTTAACAGTCACACCCATGTTACGGGCGGTGCCTTCTACAATTCGCATGGCGGCTTCAACGTCATTGGCATTCAAGTCCGGCATTTTCGTTTGAGCGATCTCCCGTAATTGATCGCGGGTAATCGAACCCACTTTCTTCCGGTTAGGTTCCCCGGAACCCCGCTCAATTTTCGCTGCCTTTTGAATTAACACGGAGGCGGGCGGAGTTTTGAGGATAAACGTAAAACTCCGATCTTCATAGACCGAGATTTCTACAGGAACCACCATACCTGCCTGATCCGCAGTTCTGGCGTTATATTCCTTGCAGAACATCATGATATTGACTCCATGTTGACCCAGAGCCGGACCAACTGGAGGAGCGGGGTTAGCCTTCCCTGCTGGGAGAGCCAACTTAATAATTGCAACTACCTTCTTTGCCATCGATTAACTCTGCTTTTGAACCTGATTAAACTCCAACTCCACTGGCGTATCACGCCCGAAGATTGATAGCAGCGCCTTCAGCTTGCTGCGTTCGGGGCTGACCTCAATCACTTCACCCTCAAAGTCCTTAAAGGGACCTGACAACACCAAAATTTTATCGCCAGTTGCCATATCAATTTTGATGACTGGCTCCTGTTCTTGAGCTTGCTTGAAGATCCGCTCCACTTCGGTTGGGCTGAGCGGCATAGGCTTGACGTGACCTCGCCCTCGTCCAGAACGATGCCGCTGTTCTGCACCCACAAAGTTAATCACATTGGGAGTGTTCTTAACTGCCAGCCACGCTTCATCGTCCATTTCCCACTGGTTCAGGTCAGCATTCCAGACACGCTTAATTTGCACCAGCACATACCCTGGAAATACTTTCTCTTCTGTGGTTTGGCGAGAGCCGTCTTTGCGGATCTTGACGGCTGGGGTTTGGGGAATTTCCACCCGAACGATTTTATCCGCTACGTCAAGGGTTTGACGGCGTTGTTCTAGGTTGGTCTTCACCCGCTTCTCGCAGCCCGATGCCACTTGAACGGCATACCACCGGAAGGCTTCAGGGGAAATGGCTTCCTCTGAACCGTCACCCGATTGAGCAAGGCTATGAAATTCGTCTGCTGCGTAAGTCATGCGCCAAACACCTGCTGTGCTGCCCAAGTAAAGAAATTATCAATCAGGTAGATGAGGCTGGCTGAAAGCGCTACCATTAACACGACCGCTACGGACTCACTAATGAGTTGTTGCCGACTGGGCCAGACTACTTTATCCAGTTCCTCTTTGGTTTCCTGAAGGAACTTGGTAACGTCAATTCCGGGCTTGGCGGGTTGTAACTCTGCTTCGTCCTTTTTTGCCACAGTTAATCTCCTGTTGTTGCCGCCATGAGAGTGGAAAATCCTCTCCTCAAGCCTCTGGTCTGCAAGAAGGAGAATGGAGGTTCCATCTACCACTTTAGCCCAGTTCGATTGAGTGCTTGAGCGACCTCATATATTTTTCTTGGCTCTATTCACTGCAATTCAGGTCGGAAGCTGAACGGTTCGTTGGCTCACGACCTGAAATTTGCGCTTTCCCATCATAACATTTCTATTACAGAAATGAGTTGGCAGAATAAAAGATAGTTTGGAATGGCTGTGTTGATTTTCTAAGGTAGCCCATGAACTTGCTTGATCTAGCATTTGCCCCCGCATTGGAACAGGCACGGTTAATTCGCAGCAAAGAGGTGTCACCCCTAGAGTTGACGGAACTGTATCTCGATCGCATTCAGCAATTGGATCCCAAAATCAATAGTTATTTTTGGGTGGCGGCAGACCAGGCGATCGCGGAGGCGAAGAGTAAAACTGAAAGTTTGGTGGGGAATGCGGCGGAACTTCCTCCTTTTTTTGGAGTGCCGATTTCGATTAAGGATCTAAATCCGGTCGCAGGGATGCCCTGTACCTACGGGGTCAGGCTGCTGAAAAAGCAAATTGCCACGGCGGATGATGGGGTGGTGCGGCGGATTCGGCAAGCTGGATTCGTGATTTTAGGCAAAACGGCTACCTCGGAAATGGCAACTTTACCCTACACGGAGCCAGATGGGTTTCCCCCAGCGCGTAATCCCTGGCAGCTTGATTACACTCCAGGCGGTTCCAGTGGGGGGGCGGCGGCGGCTCTAGCGGCGGGACTTTGTGCGATCGCGCATGGCTCGGATGGGGGTGGTTCGATTCGGGGACCTGCCTTTTGTTGTGGCTTAGTTGGGATTAAGCCTTCTCGGGGTCGAGTTACTCATGCGCCTGTGGGCGATCGCTTGAATGGCATTGCCACCAATGGACCGATCGGACGAACGGTAGCCGATGCGGCGGCATTACTGGATGTGATGTCTGGCTATGAGAGTGGTGATCCCTATTGGTTGCCTGATCCCGATCCCTCCTTTCTCACCGTGGCAACCCAGGCTCCCGGACGATTACGGATTGGGTTAGCTACCATGATCCAACCGGCGGGTGAGGCGGATCAGGTTTGCCAGCAAGCCGCGATCGAGACAGCGAAGTTACTGGAAGGATTCGGACATGTAATTGAGCCTGTGTCACTCGACTTTAGCGATTTAGTCGAACCGTTTAGGACGGTGTATCAAGCGGTTTTGGGAGATGCCGGGTTTGCGGGCATTGTTTTGTTAGGCAAGGTAAATCGCTGGTTGTCGTTGCGGGCGCAGCTTTGTTCCAGTGGTAAATACCTGCGGGCGGTGTCGCAAATGCAAACGGTGGCTCGTCGCATCGTGAGCTTGTTTGATTCAATGGATGTCCTGCTGTCGCCCACTTATATGCATCCGCCAATTCGGATTGGCGAGTGGGCAAAACTTCCTCCTGCCAAAACTCTGGATAAGGTGGTTGATTGGATTGCTCCTTGTCCACCTTTTAATGCCAGTGGACAACCCGCGATCGCTCTACCCACTGGATTTGCTCCGAATGGCTTGCCGATTGGGGTGCAACTGGTGGGTCGTCCGGCGGCAGAATCGATGTTGATCTCTCTGGCAGCCCAAATTGAAGCAGCGCGTCCGTGGAGTCATCAGCGTCCGCCGTTGGTGTTGGAGGGGTGAGGGAGATGGGGAGATGGGGAGATAGGGAGATAGGGAGATAGGGGAGATCGGGGCGTTAATGACCTTGCCAGCGATCAAGGGGAACACAGTCAATGTCTAGTTGATCGAGGGCACGGGCGACGACGAAATCGACTAACTCTTCGATCGTTTGGGGGTTGTGATACCAGGCGGGAATGGCGGGTACGATGCGGGCTCCGGCTTCTGCCAGGGTGGTCAGGTTGCGGAGGTGGATCAAACTAAAGGGGGTTTCGCGAGGTACCAGGACTAATTTACGTCCTTCTTTTAGCTGCACATCGGCTGCCCGTTCTAATAGGTCGGAACTGAGTCCAGCCGCCAGCTTACCCACGGTGCTCATGCTGCATGGCATGACTAACATGCCGAGGGTGCGGTAGGAGCCACTGGCGATCGTGGCACCAACATCACTCCAGGGATGGCAGATCAGTTTACCAGTATTCTCAACCCCAGCTTGTTGTCGCCAGAATTGCGCTTGTTGTAGGGGTTCAATCGGTAGCTTGACCCCTTGTTCGGCTTGCCAGACGATCGCGACGGCTTTAGAGGCGACCAATTCTACGGTGTAATTGGCTTGTAACAAAAACTTGAGCGCACGCACCGCATAGATTAAACCAGAGGCTCCGGTGATACCAAGAATTAACGGACGGGAAGCAGGTTGAGCAACCACAGCAGCACAAAAATAGCCAGTCCGAATCCTGGTGGAATTCGACTGTTGAACACTCAACAGGTTTAGCATTAAATCGAAGGATTATGCCAATTTACTGCGTCTGCTAAAGCGATCGCCCATAATGGACACAATCCATTGCATGAGAGAGGCAAAGCTGGTGTCCGGCACCTACGAGAAGAACAGCATTGGTTGGCAAATTCAGCAATTGCAACACCGTTTGAGTGAATGGTGGGAACGCCTTACCCTGCCAAAGGGACAGGTTGATGTCCCCAACTGGTCTATTCCGGAGTGGTTGTTTCGCCTGGTGTTTTGGTTGATTGTGGTGGTATTAGCACTCTGGGTGGGGTTTCGCCTCTATGGGCTGTTGCGTCCCTATCTCAATCTGGGTTGGCTGGAACGCCCTCAACAGGTGGCACAAACCCGTAGCAGTCCAACGGAGTTGACCGTAGGGGAATGGCTACAGCGATCGCGAACATTGGCGCAACAAGGAAATTATCGAGAAGCCTGTCGTGCCTTGTATTTGGCTACCCTGCAACGGTTACATGATATTGATTTAATTCCCAGCCAGCCTAGCCGCACCGATGGGGAGTATCTCAACATGCTGCAAACCCTGCCCGATCCACGTCCCTATGAGGTATTGATGCAGACTCACGAACAGCTTTGTTTCTCCAGTACCGACATTTCTCGGGAATCCTTCGATCGTTGCCAACGGGCGTATCAGGCGATCGAGCCGGGGCAGGAAGGGTGAGGGAGATGGGGAGGTGGGGGGATAGGGAGATGGGGAAATGGGGAAATCGGGAGTCATAAGGTGACTGATGGTGGGTTAGTGCGACTGAGGGTTGGCTCATGAATGGGATGCAACTGAACAAGCGACAAATTTGGATCATCGCGATCGTGCTGCTAATGCTGATTGTGATGACAATAGTGATGGCTCCCAGTGGGGGTAGCCGTCAGTTAACGCAGGGGTCAACCTATAGTCGATCGCCGGATGGTTACGGAGCCTGGTATGCATTTATGCAGGAACGAGATACCCCATTACAACGCTGGCAAAAACCATTAAAGACTTTGTTTCAGCCCAGTCAAGCTCGGTCTAACTTAACGCTGCTGCGGATTGGCAATGGTGTGGAACGTTTAGGTATGCAACCACTGGAGGAGGAATGGGTTAAACGGGGGAATGTCTTGGTGTTACTGGGAGTACAGGCACGATCAACGGAAGCTCCGTTCAGTTCCGATCTGCCGAGTCCCGTAGGTCAGATTCGGATTGAGACCAGTCGGCGGCAGGCAAACCCTGAAGGTCAAGTCCGGCTCAATGATGACTTTGGGGCGGTGGTTTGGCAGCGATCGCTGGGTCAGGGGCAGGTGATCTATGCCTCCACTCCCTTTTTAGCGGCAAATGCCTATCAGGATTTTCGTCCTAACTATGAGTTCTTGGCAAACCTGGTGACGGAGCCCAATCTGCCGCTCTGGGTTGATGAGTATATGCATGGCTACCAGGATCAGGGGGATGCGACCTCTGAATCACTCTCAAGGCGGGCAACGCCAGTCACCTTATTGGGATACCTGGCAGGAACTCCAGTGTTACTGGTGATGATCCAGGCGATCGTGCTGCTGGCGGTATTGATCTGGGGACTGAATCGGCGTTTAGGGCCGGCGATCGCGGTCACTCCACCCACCGTCAATAACAGTGAAGCTTATATGCAAGCGTTAGCAGGAGCCTTGTATAAAGCAGAATGTAGCGAATTTGTGCTGGAAACGGTTGGTAAAGCTGAGCAACTGCACATTCAACAAGCGCTGGGGTTGGGAAATAGCCTACTACCCCTAGAAACCGTTGTGGCTGCCTGGGTGCAACAGACTGGACGACCTGCGGCAGAATTGGAAGCGACCCTCAGAATGGCTAACCGTCAACGCCGAGTCAGTGAAGCGGAATTACTCCGATGGCTCAATGACCTGCAAACGGTACGGCAACACTTGCCCTCTCAGTAGCCAAGTCTGATGAGGCAAGCAGATGCTTTGCCACTGCCCCATCTGGTTCATCTTTGCCACCTGCCCCAATTTATTTAGGAGAAATCATTTACATGACCGAACTAACTGCTGCCTTTGCTCGGTTATCCCAAGCCCTGAGTCAAGTTGTTGTTGGGCAAACAGCCCTGGTACAGCAGTTGATGGTGGCATTACTTTCCGGTGGGCATGTGATTTTAGAAGGTGTGCCGGGAACGGGCAAAACTCTGACGGTGAAAGTGCTGGCACAGTTGATTCAAGCTGAGTTTCGCCGGGTGCAATTAACGCCGGATATTCTACCTTCCGATATTCTGGGAACCAATATTTTTGACCAGAATACCCGCAGTTTCAGCTTGAAAAAGGGACCCATTTTTACGCAAGTGTTGCTGGCAGACGAAATTAACCGCACTCCACCCAAAACTCAGGCGGCGTTACTGGAAGCGATGGAAGAACAGCAGGTGACGCTGGATGGACAAAGTATGCCGTTATCAGAACTATTTTGGGTAATTGCAACTCAGAACTCGCTGGAGTTTGAAGGCACTTATCCGTTACCCGAAGCCCAACTCGATCGCTTTTTGTTCAAACTGGTGGTCGATTACCCAGACAAAAAGGCAGAGAAGCAAATGCTGCTCAACAGTCAAGCTGGGTTACAAACCAAACGATTGGAGTTGGCAAAACTCAAACCAATCATGGCAGTTGAACATATTCTGGCAGCTCGGCAAGCGGTGCGATCGGTGGAAGTTGCTGACAATATTGTGGATTATCTCCTGGCACTGGTGCAGCGATCGCGCCAACATCCGGATTTATCGCTGGGGGCTTCACCCCGATCGGCGGTTGCCTGGTTACAAGCTAGTAAAGCCAATGCCTGGTTATCCGAACGCACTTTCGTGACTCCAGATGATCTGAAAACTGTCGCTCCACCTCTCCTCCGCCATCGCTTAATCCTGCGTCCTGAAGCTCAATTAGACGGCTTAAAAGTTGACAGTCTGCTCACTACCCTTCTGAGCCAAGTTCCTGTACCCCGATAAGGGTTGAGTTAAACTTTGTCACCGAATTAGCCCAGCCTATTTCCCTGTCTCCCCATCTCCCCATCTCCCCACCTCCCGCCATGCTCCCCTCCCGCCGCGTTTACTTCCTGCTCATCCTCGGTACGATCGTCGGTTTAGCCACGGCTGTCATTGGTTCCGATCTAATCAACCCTGGCATTTTGGGGCTGGTGGTTGGGCTGACTGTTGTCTACGATGCGCTACTCCTGGCTATCACGGTTCTGGATGGGACTCACTATCGATCCGATCGCGTGACGGCACAACGAGAACCCCTCGATCGCTTGTCGATTGGACGGGAGAATACAGTGCGATTAATGGTGAAAACTGGCAAACGTCCGGCAATCCTGCAAATTCGGGATTTCTACCCAGAAGGCTTTTATGTGTCTAACAGCGTGCTATCTGTGGCGTTGCCAGCGAACCATACCGAAGAACTGACCTATACCGTGTTTCCGTTAAAGCGGGGTGAGTATGCCTGGGGAGATCTTCAGGTACGGCAGTTGGGGGCGTGGGGATTGGCATGGCAGGACTGGAAAGTGCCCCAAAGTCAGAAGGTGGCAGTTTACCCAGACTTAATTGGGCTGCGATCGCTGTCGATTCGGTTAACGTTGCAAACTACAGGGAATATTCGGCGGGCGCGGCGGTTAGGCATGGGCACTGAGTTTACCGAACTGCGGGATTATGTGGCGGGTGACGATCCCCGCTTCATTGATTGGAAGGCAACGGCACGTCGCGATCGCGTGTTAGTCCGGGTATTGGAACCAGAGCAGGAACAGACTTTAATGATCCTGCTGGATCAGGGGCGGTTGATGACCGCTCAAGTGAATGGATTAACTCGGTTCGATTGGGGCTTGAATGCCGCTCTATCACTGGCAATGGCAGGGCTGCAACGGGGCGATCGCGTGGGAATTGGAGTTTTTGATCGCCAAATCAACACCTGGATTCCCCCCGAACGAGGACAGTCACAATTACCGAAAATTTTGGAGCGGTTAACGCCATTACAACCGGCTTTATTAGAACCGGATTATGTCAATGCGGTGACTACGGTGGCGACTCGGCAAACGCGACGGGCATTGGTGGTGCTGATTACGGATGTAATTGACGCTACGGCTTCGATCGAAGTGCTGGCGGCAATGGGGCGGTTGGCTCCCCGGCATTTGCCCTTTTGTGTAACGCTGCGGGATCCCCAAATTGATCAGCAGGCAAATACTTTGACCACGGATGTATCTGCTACCTATGCCCGAGCGATCGCGTTGGATTTACTCAATCAACGCCAATTAGCCTTAGCGAAATTAAAACAAAAAGGGGTGTTAATTTTAGATGCTCCCGCCGATCGTATTAGTGAGGAATTAGTCGATCGCTATTTACAACTCAAAGCCCGCAACCAATTATAAGTAACCTAATTATGACTCCCAACTTAAATCATCCAGAACTGGGACGTTTTTTAGGCATTGGCAATATTATTACAGCCGGGATTTATCTGTATCGATCGCGTTTCATCCAGTATTTGAAGTTAGCGTTGTTCGCTCATCTTTGGTTACTATTTCCACTTTATGGCTGGGCAAAATATAGTGCAATTTCAGCGTCGATCGCTCGCGTAGCGTTTGGTGATTTATCTGAATCCCCTGTGGAAATTAAGGTAACTCAACACCATCTCGATCGGCATAAATGGCAACTTTTAATCACCAATTTTTTAGTGGTCTTGATTAATTTGCTGATGATAATCATAGCTCTTTTGTGATTCGTTATATTTCTTACTATTTTATTGTTTTATGTCCCTGAACTGCCAGAATTAATTAGAAGTTCAACTGATACGCCTTCGATCCCAGCACTATTACTGAGTGGAGTTCTCGTCCTAGTTGCAGGGCTATCGTCTCTGGGAATTTATACTCGGTTTTTTATTGTTGAATTACCCTGCACACTAGAATCAAATTTTAGAATTTATCAAGCGATTCAACGTTCGTACCAATTAGCGAAAAAATCAGGTTTATTTATCCTGATTACGATTTTAATTCCTTTGCTGATCACCTGCCCCATCTCTTACATTGCATTACGGCTGGGTACAGGAATCATCATGACTTTTCTAAAGTCATTGCCAATTTATCCCTACCCGAATTGGTCGCTACGATATTTGATTTACTATACCGTTTTAACTACCCTAAGCCTGTTAACAAATTTGGTAACCATGCCACTGTGGCAAACAACCAAAGCCGCTTTATATTACAGTCTGCGGAGTCGGCGGGAAGGATTTGATCTGCAACTACACAATGCCGATAGTGCGATCGATTAATTAGCCCTGATCTATCTATTAGAGATATTGACCTGAAGAACGAACGGAGCATGTCTTATAATCAAGCAAGATTAAGTGCTGAACCAATCGACAGCATCAGGGATCACCTGAACCCTTTCGTCCGTTGCAGGAGACAACACCGTGAACGTTTTTGGCATTGGCTTACCGGAAATGATGCTGATTTTGGTCGTCGCCCTCTTGGTGTTTGGACCCAAAAAGCTGCCGGAAATTGGGCGCAGCCTAGGTAAGGCACTACGGGGTTTTCAGGAAGCCTCTAAGGAATTTGAATCTGAATTTAAACGGGAAGCCGAACAGATTGAAAAGGCGACTCAGGTTTCAATGGAAGCCAAGCTAGAACCACCCACTCCTTCGGCGCTATCACCTGCGACAACGGAGTCCGCTGCTAATGAAGCTGCGATTGCTACAGATGAGACTTCTAAGGCATCCTCTGAAGTTGCCAGTTAAGCAGTAGAATCTGGACTCTCCACTGTTGGAGTGATTCAAGCATGATATTTACTAGGGGCAGACGATCGTTTGCCCCTCTCCTATGGGATTTAGTCAAGCAATCGTAATCATGGCAGAGACACAAACCGTTAAGGACACGACCTCGCAAAAATTGATTATTCCGCAATTGATTGTTGGGTTGGGCAATCCGGGAGCAAAGTACGATCGCACCCGTCACAACATTGGGTTTGAAGTCGTCGATGCCTTAGCCCGGTGCTGGCAAATCAGTTTATCTGACAACCGCAAATTTCAAGGCATTTACGGTGAAGGGATAGCTACGGGTAACAGCAAAATTCGCTTGCTCAAGCCCCAAACCTACATGAATAACTCCGGGCAGGCGATCCGGGCTGTCACCGACTGGTACAAACTCCCCCCCGAATCAGTGCTGGTGGTGTATGACGACATGGATCTGCCCGTCGGTAAATTGCGATTGCGCGTCTCTGGGTCGGCTGGCGGTCACAATGGCATGAAATCCACGATCGCCCATTTAGGCACCCAAGCCTTTCCACGGTTGCGGGTGGGAATTGGAAGTGCTAAAGACGTGCATCCTGACAAAGATACGGTGTCCCACGTCTTAGGGCAGTTTTCGGCTCTAGAAACGAAATTAATGGCGGAAGTGGTCGAAATGGCGGTAAGCGCGATCGAACTCAGCCTCAAGCAGGGCGTAGAGAAAGCCATGAGTCTTTACAATAATCGCACCATCACGGCTGATAAGGGTGACTAGTCGGATGCTCTGGATATTTTTAAGATTTGTTGAAATCTGTAATTTAACTGTTGGTTAAGTTCGAGAAATTCTGTTATTTGAAGAGTATTCATATTTAGGGATTGGTTTTACGAGCGCTCGATCGCAATCATGCACCGGCCTGCTCTGGCAAATCGATCACTTTCATGTCTGGAGACGCTGTTTTTATGATCGGTGATTTGAGTGCAGCCGCCCCTGTTAGCCCGCTAGCGGCTGTAACTCCCTTAATTTTGGATCGCAAAGATGTGTCAACCTGCCACATCTCCTTACCAGACCTGCCCAAACCAGTTGGTGGCATCACGTATCAGGGGAAGCTGTACAGCTATGTGCGGGCTTACTCGACCCTGGAAGCAGCGCAACGGGCAGCGGCACGATTATTGCAACGGGGAAACCAGGTAATCTTGATTCCAGTCCCCAAGGGTTTGATCTTGTGGGTACTGGAGCTAGACGCTAGACTAGCCAAAAGCTGAGTTTTGCTAATTGTTCTGTGGGTTGCCATCGTTTGCCACAAACTACCGCCTATGTCCGTATTACCAACCAGTCCTGGCAACAGGGCAAGATTGAGGGTGAGGTACGGGCAAACCAGTTTGAATGGCAATTTGAGTGGTGTTTTCGCCGAGGCGAACTGTCGGTCGAACCGTCATTAGGGCGGGCTTTGATCAAAGAACCCTTAAATCGCTTTCTGGAGCAACGGGATTATCAACTCGAACCTGGAAGTGATTATTCCTTTACAATTCGGGGTGAAGTCTAATGAGAAGTCTAATTAATTGACTAACCGTTCCAGATAGCGCTCAATCAACAAAATTGCCACGATATCGTCGATCGGACGGGGAATGCTGCGAAAGGCTTGTGGCATCAGTCGATACAACCCTTTAGGTGGGAACATCTGCCAGTAGCGATCGCGAGCTTCCAGACTACTGTTACGCTCATTCACTAAAATGATGCGGAGGGGATCTGGTAACTCCTGGCTTAACTTCTGCTTCCACTCTTGCGAGGTGGTTTGATCGCCCATGACCAATAGCGAAATCGGGTAACGTTGTCGCAGAGTTTCAATCGTGGCGATCGCCTGGTCTGTAGTGACAACCTGATGATAGAGTAGAGTGCGATCCACTCCCACAACCGCCAGACCACATTTATAGCGCCCAGGATCAAACCCCAGGATCACAGGCTGATCCGCAGTAGAAGCATCGTTGCTAGGCATGAAATTCCAAATTGAGTCGCTACAAATTTAGACACTGACCAGGAGGATTGTGCCTGGTTGTTGTCGCCACAATCGCTATAGGTGTTATCATAGCAACCCTACCAGAAGCAAGAGGTACTTTCTCAGCAGAAACCCCTCTTCATTCCGACTTTAAACTCACCAAAATCGCGGAGTGCTTAGAGACTGGAATTCCCGATCGAACTGCGCGAAGCCCCCATTGGATTGCGACTACCCCCTCCTTCCCGAGGTTTTGCCTTGTTGACTTTGAGTTCACGACCCAACCACTCGGCACCATCTAGCTCAGAGATTGCAAGGTCTTCCTTATCTTCTTCTTCCATATCTACGAAAGCAAATCCCCGCTTTCGACCCGTCTCGCGATCGGTAGGAAGACTTACGCGGCTGACCTTTCCATACTCAGAAAAAACCTCCCGGATATCCTCTTCACTTGCCTGAAAGGATAGGTTACCAATATAGATAGTCACACTTCTCTCCAAACCAACTGTGGGGGGCAATTCCGACGAGAACCCGCGATATGAGGATTTGTTGATTGCGAAGTCTGGTGCGGAATATTAGATGAAGGCATTATAGCCGATCCCAGTGAAAAAACAGCATAACACTGTGAATATGTCTACCGCCTAGTGGGTCAATGTCGTTCAAACCATGATGAATCATGGTACAGACACGCCTTAACCAGTCATAATGCCTGGCACAAGTTGGTCATCAGGAGTGGTTTAGAACAGGTGGATTACCTTGCCAACCGATCGCCCAAGCGGTTTATGATCAAGGGGATTTCCAGGTGTGAACGGATAACCTCCAGGGCAAGATGGCATGGATACCAAAGCTTTCAAACGATCGCTCAACAGCTCTGAAAACTACCACCGTAAAGGGTTTGGTCACGAAGCTGACGTGGCAGGGCAGATGGAGTCTGAATATCAGAGTGACCTAATTCAGCAGATTCGGGAACAGAATTTTACCTTGCAACGGGGCCAGGTGACGATTCGCTTAGCCCAGGCATTTGGGTTCTGTTGGGGGGTGGAACGGGCTGTCGCGATGGCTTATGAAACCCGGCAGCATTTTCCCCAAGAACGGATTTGGATTACCAATGAAATTATTCATAATCCCTCAGTCAACCAACGTCTGCGGGAAATGGCGGTCGATTTTATCCCAATGACGAATGGCCAGAAGGATTTTTCGGGGGTGACTCAAGGGGATGTCGTGATTTTGCCGGCCTTTGGAGCCAGTGTGCAGGAAATGCAATTGCTCAACGATCGCAACTGTACGATCGTCGATACGACTTGCCCGTGGGTTTCTAAAGTCTGGAATACCGTTGAAAAACATAAAAAAAGTCGGTATACCTCGATTATTCATGGCAAATACAATCACGAAGAAACGATCGCCACCAGTTCCTTCGCCGGAACTTACCTGATTGTGCTTAACCTGAAAGAAGCCGAGTATGTTGCCAATTACATTCTTAATGGCGGCGATCGTGATCAGTTTATGAGCAAATTTAGCCGCGCCTGCTCCCAGGGCTTTGATCCCGATCGGGATCTGGAGCGGATTGGCATTGCTAACCAAACCACGATGCTGAAAGGCGAGACTGAGCAGATCGGGAAATTGCTCGAACATACGATGATGCGGAAGTATGGGCCGGATCAACTCAATGATCACTTCCTTAGCTTCAATACCATTTGTGATGCCACCCAGGAGCGCCAGGATGCCATGTTCGATTTGGTCAAAGACCCGATCGACTTAATGGTGGTGATTGGGGGCTATAACTCCTCTAACACCACCCATCTCCAGGAGATTGCGATCGAACGGGAGATTCCTTCCTATCACATTGACAGTGCCGAGCGGATTGGGCCCGGTAATCGCATTCAGCACAAACCCCTGCACCACGATTTAGAGACAACTGATCCCTGGCTACCAGATGGTCCTGTGACGATCGGCATCACCTCCGGCGCTTCAACTCCCGATAAGGTAGTAGAGGATGTGCTGGAGAAGATTTTCGCCCTGAAAGCGGCGGTGAGTGTGGGGTGATGGGGCAGAGGTAAGGCTGTCTCTTATACACATCT
>NZ_JBLZFZ010000046.1:0-54736 GCF_050753385.1 Pantanalinema rosaneae CENA516 | reverse complement strand
AGATGTGTATAAGAGACAGGATGGGGGAAATGGGGGAGATCAGGAGTGGTTTTGAGCAGGGGGGTGAGAGCTGACCAGTCGAAGCAGGTTTCTCCCAAGTGAGCTAATTGGTCGATGACTGATTGTAAGTTGGAGAGTTCGGTGGTGGGAACGAGTCCGAGGTGGCGATCAGGAATCTGCACTCGATCGTCTCGCCGTAATACACCCAAAATTGGCATCTGTAACGGGGATAGGGCAGACTTGAGGATTTCTAAATGTCGATCGCTACCAACTCGATTCAACACGACTCCGGCTAACTGAATCTCTGGATCAAAAGAACGATACCCGTGGACTAATGCCGCGATTGAGTGCGACATTCGACTACAGTCCAATACGAGTAATACTGGCAGGTTTAACAAGCGGGCAACATGGGCAGTGCTGGCAAACCCAGGGCGATCGGCGGCTCCATCAAATAACCCCATTACCCCCTCTACCAACGCATAGGAAATATCCTGGATATGACGGGCAAAACACTGCTGCACATAGGCTTCAGAGGTCAAAATGGGATCAAGATTCCGACACGATCGTTGCGTCACATACTGATGAAACATCGGATCAATATAATCCGGTCCCACTTTAAACGATTGCACCGTCACTCCCCGACGGTTTAAACAAGCCAATAAAGCGAGTGTTACTGTGGTTTTACCAACACCGCTACGCTCACCGGCAACAATAATGGACATGAGTTAGCCAACAAACCATCAACATTAGATTTTGACACTACCGTATCCTACGACTAATTAAGCTTGGCTATTTCGATCAGTCGTCGGGATTGAAACTCATTCTGAAGTGCAGGATAAAGTTGGTTTGTCCAGGGACACTTTTAACTCGAATGGTAGCCCCCAAGCGTTCGGCTAACTTTTTGACTAATGCTAACCCAAGTCCAGTGCCACCGTGTTTCCAGGGGTCATGATTGGGAATGCGGTAAAACTTGTCAAAAATGCGATCGTACTCTGAAGGCGAAATCTCAATACCTGAATTGCTGATCACAATCTCTAACCCTGCTGGCACAGCCTGGGCAGCAATTGTAATCCTTTCTCCGAGAGGAGTGTATTTACAGGCATTATGCAGCAGTTCAGTCAAAATCCGTCTTAAGTAGGATAGATCTGTGATGAATGGCGGGAGATCTGTAGCAATGTGAATCATGAGTTGTTGTTGTTGCTGGTGAACTCGTTCAGTAAACGCTTCTGCCAAATGGGCAAGATAGAATTGTAGGTCGATGCTAGTGGGGTGAAGCGGTTCAATATCTGTATCAAGTCGAGCCAGATCCAGTAAATCATTAATTAAATCAATCTCTCGCTGTCCTTCCTCTCGTAGAACGTGGAAGTAGCGGTTGATCAGTGATGATTCATCCGCCAGGATACCTAGACGATTGAAGCTAATTTCCAACATCTGAGTTGCCAGTTTAATATTGGACATGGGAGTACGCAGTTCATGCGATACCGTACTGAGAAAGTCATCTTTTAGCTGATTGAGCCGCTCTAACTCCTGCACCTGGGCTTGGGCAGCTTGATACAGACGCGACTGGCGCAGGGCGATCGCGCATTGGACTGCCACCTGCTGCACTAGCCGAATTTCCTGCTCATTAAACATCTCATGGCAGGGTTTAAATAACCATAAATCGCCTAACACCCCTTCGTTATCCACAATCGGCATTGCCAGGATAGTTTGCCGCGGTTGTTCTGGTCGAACTAAATTCGCTCCAATTAAACTGAAGTGGCAATACTGCCCTTGAAACAGTTGAAGGTAGAGATTGGGATCAGAACTATCAGCAAAGGTACAGATAGTATCTTTAGCAATAAATCGAGCCTGGGTGTATTCGCATTTCACGGTAAAGACAGTGCGATCGCTGCTGTAAATGGTAGTATCGCAACAATCCGCTTGCATCGCCGTTGCTAATTCCTGCACCACATGCTGAAGAATTTTCTCTTCATCCAAGCTGTCACGTACCTGTTCAGTGATCCGTTTGAGAATAGCGGCAAAATCTAAGGCTTGCTGGAGTTGCCTCGTGCGTTCCTGTACTTGCCATTCCAGATCTGTATTCAGGGTTCGCATTTGCTGGTACAACTCAGACTGTTGAATCGCGATCGCCATGCGGGCGGCTAACTGCGTCATCAATTCACCCTCTAAAGGTTGCCAATTACGAGGAGAACGACACTGGTGGGCAATTAATAAGCCCCAGGTTTGGTCGGCACACAGAATGGGAACAACCAACTCGGCTCTTACCTGTAGCCGTTCCAGCAGGGCAATGTGACAGGAAGAAAATCCTACAGCATAGATATCTGAAACCACAGTGATAGAGTCGCTGTGATAGGCTTCTCCCTGGGTTTCAGCGAAATACGCATCAGTCATTGCCATCTCTTGCAGCGCGAACCATCCCAGTGCTACCGACTCAGCAATCACCCCTCCTGTCCAATCTGGATTAAAGCGATAAATCAGGACGCGATCGGTCTGCAAATATTGCCGCACTTCAGTCACCACCGTATGCAGCATCTGATCAAGATCGAGGGACTGCCGCATCTGTTGGCTGATCTGGTGTAGCACTCGTTCTTGCTCGACCCGTTGAAGTTTAGCCTGCTGCAATTGTTTAGACTTGGTAATATCCTGTTTGATCGAAATAAAGTGACTAATCTGGTTATGACGATCGCGCACAGGTGTAATCGTTTCTGCTTCGATGTATAGACTTCCATCCTTCCGGCGATTAATCATTTCGCCTCGCCACGGTTGCCCAGAAAGAATGGTTGTCCACAGGGACTGATAGAAAGCAGAATCCTGTTCCCCCGAGTTGAGCAGATGACCAGGATAGTGACCGATCGCTTCCGCAGGGGCATAGCCTGTCATGGCAGTGAACGCAGAATTTACCCATTCGATCTGCCCACGCTGGTCAGTAATCATAATGGCATCGGCACAGGCACTTAACGCTGCACTTTGTAAGCGCAGTTGCTCCTCTGTTTGTAGGCGTTTGCGGATATCTTTGGCGATCGCGAAACTATACTCTTCCCCAGCAAATTCGACATACCGGGCGGTCACTTCCACGGGAATTAATTCTCCAGTTTTGGTCTGGTGGTGAGAAATTAGAGTGAGGTGCTGCTGTTGTTTAATTAATGCCCAAACGTGCTCCCAATCTGCTTGAGGAAAATTCGGATCAATCTGCTCCAGTGTCATCGTTTGCAATTCTTCCCGCGAGTAGCCCAGGGAAGTGCAGGTTGTAGCGTTGACCTGACGAATGCAGGATTGGCGATCGATCCAGGTGGCAGAAACCCCCAGATGTTCCAGGGAAAGATTGGTTAGCCACAGCGACGTTTCCAACCGCTTCCGTTCACTAATATCAATACAAGACCCAATAAATCCAGCGAACTTACTATCAAGGGTAAATCGGGGAGTTCCCCGATCTAGCAGCCATCGATATTCTCCATCAGCTCGTCGTAGTCGATATTCCATTTCAAACGGCTGGTGTGCCTGAAACGCGGTTAGGTAAGTCTCTAAACAGGGTTGCAAATCGTCGGGATGAACGCCGTCTGCCCAGCCATTCCCCAGTTCCTGTGCCAGTGTGCGTCCAGTAAAGGTGAGCCAACTCTGGTTAAAGAAGTTACATAGACCAGTCACATCAGACATCCAGATCAGCACTGGGGCAGCGTCAGACATCACCCGAAAGCGGGCTTCACTCTCCCGTAATGTTTCTACCTGATAGCGATAGTGGCGATCGAGCAGGGCGATACAGTCAGAGGTGGCAGCAAGAATCTGCTCGTAACATTGCAGTAGCGGCATTGCACCAGGCGTAGGTCTGAAGTTGGATGGCTGTGGTTGCCAGGTAGCCTGCTGAATGGCGAACCCCAGATGTAGTGCTACCTGCCGTACATATTTCACCTCCCAGGATTGCCAATTACGAGGGCTCTGACAATGATGAACAATCAGCAATCCCCAAAGTTTACCCTGGCTGACGATCGGAACCACGAGATTCGCCTGTACCTGGAGCCGTTCCAGTAGTTGCACATGACAGGGAGCCAATCTGCTATTGTGTACATCGGTAATGCTGGTAATCTGTCCTTGCTGGTAGCGCTCAATCCAAGTGGTATTAAAGCAAGGGTCGTAGATCAGTTGTCCAACGATCGGTATCCAGTCTGAACCCACCGACTCAAAGGCAACGATGGCATCCTGTTCAGGTAGCAGACGATAGATCAGAACGCGATCGGCCTGAAGCATTGCCCTTACCTGATCGATCGCGACTTGAAGCAGATCGTCTAAGTTTCTGCCTTGCTGAATTTGCCAGGTAATTTCTGAGATGCTATCAAGCAGTCTTTCTAAAGACAGTTGAGTGGAGGTAGAGCCTGTAGACATTCCAGAATCCCAAGGTGCTGAGTAGTTTTTCTGACGCTATAGGTTATCATTCCTACAGCCAACAAATTTTTAACACGAATTAATCTATATTAAGGGAATATTCCTGGCTGGCGATCGGCGGAATCATTACCTGTTAGCATGGTTCAGTTGGCGTTGAGGCAACGGTTGTGTCGAATTCAGTCAAATTTGGGGTGATTGTGTTTCCAGGGTCGAACTGCGATCGCGATGTTGCCTATGTCACCCAAACGCTACTGCACCAACCGACTCGCATGGTCTGGCACGAGGATAGTGATCTGTCTGATCTGGATGTGGTGATTGTGCCGGGTGGCTTTAGTTATGGGGATTATCTGCGGTGTGGCGCGATCGCGCGGTTTTCTCCCGCGATGCGATCAACGATCGACCATGCCAACCAGGGCAAGTTAGTATTAGGCATCTGTAATGGGTTTCAGGTGTTGACTGAAGCCGGATTGCTACCCGGGGCATTAGTTCGTAATCGGGATTTGCACTTTATCTGCGATCGTGTTCCCATGAAGGTGGAGCGGCATGATTTGCCCTGGACGCAACAGTATCAGGCAGGGGCAGTGATTACGTTACCGATCGCCCACGGAGAAGGTAGCTATTATGCGGATGCTGACACCCTGGCAGAATTGGAAGCGAATCGGCAGGTAGTATTCCGCTATTGTGCGGTGGATGGCACAGCCGATCTACAAAGTAATCCAAATGGTTCTCTGAATCAGATTGCGGGGATCTGTAATCGGCAGGGGAATGTATTAGGCATGATGCCCCACCCTGAACGTGCGGCGGATCCGCAATTGGGGAATACTGATGGCATCAAGTTGTTTAAGGGATTGTTGTCAGCCGCGATCGCAATGGTCGTTTAAATGCAAAACAGGTAGAAAAGAATATTCTTCCCTACCTGAAACTGAATTAATTGATGCAGCGATCGATTTAGGGTTTACCTTGATCGATCGCTGATCTTTAGTTGGTTCTACTTTGCCCGATCTGTGAGGCTGGTCAGAACTTTATTCGATCGCTCCACAAAGGTCTTCATGCCTTCCGCATCAAAGCCTTTCTGTGCCATCAATGCCAGGTCATAGACATGATGACAAATCATATCCGACAGTTCGGCTGAGGGTGATTTGCCTTCGCTTTGAATCACTGCCCCTTGATTGATCGCAATTAAGTTCTGGATCAAGGGATGGGAGGTATTCACCAACAAAATGTGTTCCTCTGGGAACTGCACACTTTGCTGTTGCAAGAAGGCATTCATTTCCTGCATCCGGCGCAGATGTTCGGGTAGCAGGACGATCGCGGGGGGCGCACCTTGCGGATCAGTGGATTTGAGGGCTTCCGTCCGAATCGTCAGTTTCGGTTTGTTGAGGGCGGCAGTAAACAGGTCTTTGATCTGTTCGCTGCGGGTTTTGTTGGTAGCTGGATCAACAATTTCCGCTTCTTTCTCTTTATCGATCAGCGTATCATCCAAATCCGCATCGACCCGTGAGAACTTGACATCCGAGTGTTCCCGTTCCAAGAAGCTGACAAAGTGGCTATCGATGAAGGAGTCCAGAAACAGCACTTCTAAGCCCTGAGTTTTATGCAGTTCTACATAGGTCGCCTGGGTAACTTCATCAGTGCAATAAAACACCCGATTGGGATGCCGTTCTTTGTTGCGTTCTAGATACTCTTTCAACGTGGTGTAGGATTTCCCATCCAGGCTGGGACTGGGAGCCGCTTGATTAGTGTCCTGCCACACATCTCCTTCCGCCGTCTGCACTTCAACTTTGGGACTATCAGACTGAGCGCTGAGGTTAGCGGTTGTGCGATAGATCAGGATGTCTTCGACCTGTTTCTTGAATTTGTCGTCGTTGATCGAACCGAACTTGATGAACGTGCCCAGATCTTGCCAGCAGCGCACATATTCTGCCCGATCGTCCCGGTACAGTTCCTTCAGGCGATCGCCCACTTTCTTGGCAATATAGTCAGCGATTTTTCGGACAGTGCGATCGTTTTGCAAGAAGCTGCGGGATACATTGAGGGGGATATCACTACTATCAATTACCCCCCGTAAGGGTAGCAGAAACCGAGGAATCACTTCTTCACAGTTATCGCTGACGAAGACTTGATTGCAGAATAGTTTGATCTGCCCTTTGGTGACATCTACATCCGGTTTCAACTTCGGAAAGTAGAGAATGCCATTCACCACAAAGGGATAATCAGTATTCAAATGTACCCAGAGCAAGGGTTCTTCCTGGAACGGATAGAGATACCGATAAAACTCCAGGTAATCTTCTTTGGTGAGAGAATTGGGTGATTCTTTCCAGGGGGCTTTCTGCCGGTTAATTTGTTCTGGAGCTTTGGGTGCTTCGGCGGGAGCCGCTTCCGCTTCTCCTTCAGCCGGGGCTTCGGGTGGCGCTTCCTTCACCTCTAACTTGATCGGATAGGGCATGAAGTCACAATAGGTTTTGATCAACTGCCGAATCCGATAGGGTTCCAGATATTCCTGTTCTTCGTCCTGGAGTAATAGGGTGACGGTCGTTCCGCGACTTGTGCGGGTAGACTGACTCAACTCAAACTCGGTAGAGCCATCACACGACCAATGAACTGGCTGGGAATCAGGTTTGTAGGACAGGGTATCAATATCAACCCGTTGCGCCACCATAAACGAGGAATAAAAGCCCAAGCCAAAGTGACCAATAATTTGTTCGTCACCCGCCGCTTTATATTTCTCAACAAATTCCTCGGCACTGGAAAACGCCACCTGATTAATGTAGCGCTTGACTTCATCGGCGGTCATACCAATGCCAGTGTCGGCAACAGCTAAGGTTTTTGCCGCTTTGTCCAGGGTGATCACAATTTCCGGCTCACCCAGATCACCGGAATATTCTCCAGAATGCGATACCATTTTTAGTTTCTTGATGGCATCCACTGCATTAGAAACCAGTTCGCGTAGGAAAATCTCGTGATCGGAATAAAGCCATTTCTTGATAATTGGGAAAATATTCTCGGTATGGATGCTGATATTGCCTTTTTCCAGAATGTTTTCCATACAGATCTCGCCTCAGCTCGCTTAAAGATTGGTCAGAAGGGGGTCAATGACTGTTATCTATTGTAATGAGCAGGGCATTCTGATTCGTAGATACGGATCTCCCTACCTGTACCCCTTAATATCACTGTCGATATCGGTTCGCTCATCGTTAATCTCCGTAAAAAACCTGTTTTCTCAGTCATGCGAATTGCTCATACTAAAATAACTACGCTGCCGAAAAATCGACAGGATATGCTCCGTCAGGCTTTTTCAGGTACTTCTACAATTCATTGCATGAGGTATTCTCTGTGAACCACCTCGATTCAGACCGTCCAAGAGTCCTTGTTGTTGATGATCATCCTTCTAGTCGGATGACCGCCGTTGCCTTACTGTCCGTAGAAGGCTATGAAGTGTTGGAGGCCGACAGTGGCCCCGCTGCCCTGGAATCCGTAAATACCTGTAATCCCGATCTAATCCTATTGGATGTGATGATGCCGGGAATGGATGGATTTGAGGTCTGTCGGCGGTTAAAGCAGGATGAGCAAACTCGGCTGACCCCGATCGTGTTTGTCACTGCCCTGGACGATCGCCGCGCTCGACTGAAAGGGATTGAAGCTGGAGGCGACGACTTTTTAACCAAACCCTTTGATCAACTGGAACTATCCGCCCGAGTAAAATCCCTGATTCGGCAAAAGCGGCTGAATGAAGATCTGGATCATGCGGAAAAGGTACTGTTCTCGATCGCCCGAACGGTGGAAAGCCGGGATCCAAATACTGGCGACCATTGTGAACGGTTAGTCGATCGGGGCAAAGCCTTTGGCGAATTTTTGGGACTTTCCCGCACCGAAATTCGGGATTTAATGTGGGGCGGTTATCTGCATGACATTGGTAAAGTCGGGATTCCGGATGCGATTCTGCTGAAACCCGGCAAATTTACCCCCGAAGAATGGGAAACCATGCAGCAGCATGTGTTGATTGGCGAGAAGATCTGTCAGCCGCTGCGGACGATGCGTGGCGTGGTGCCAATTATTCGGCATCACCATGAGCGCTGGGATGGCTCTGGCTACCCAGATGGCTTAGTAGGTGAGGAAATTCCCCGGTTAGCCCAAATTTTCCAGGTGATTGATATTTATGATGCCTTAACCAGCGAACGTCCTTATAAGCGTGCGTTTACGCCAGAGGAAGCTCTAGAGATCATTGAGCAGGAGATGCAAAAAGGCTGGCGTAATCCTGAGTTAATTGCTCAATTTAAGGAGTTTATTCGGACTACCGAAGCGCCGGTTGTGCCATCCTCGCGGGAAGAAGTCGCTGTTAGCCGCTAGTCGTTTACCCGTAGATTCCCTAACCCTGGTATAAGTTATAGACGGAGATTCTGCCCAGTTAGGCAGGATGTTTGGATGGAAACTAACAGGCAGAGAGCAGCATGGTAGCAGTAGCAATATTGGCGGCAGGTAAGGGAACCCGGATGAAGTCGGATTTACCGAAGGTGCTGCATTCCCTGGGGGGACGATCGCTGTTGGAGTGGGTACTAAACGGCATTTCTGAGGTGCAGCCTGTGCGTCGTCTGGTGATTGTGGGCTACCGGGGCGAGTTGGTTAAACAGGCGTTGCTTCAAGCCGCCGATCGCTTACCGGCTGAACCAACCTTAGAATTTGTCGAGCAACCGGAGCAGTTAGGGACAGGTCATGCAGTGCAACAATTGCTACCCCATCTAGCAGGTTTCCAGGGAGATTTACTGGTATTAAATGGCGATGTGCCGTTATTACGTCCGCAAACCCTACAACGCTTACTGCAAACCCATCGAGAGCAGCAAAATCCTGCCACTATCCTGACTGCCCATCTGCCTGACCCCAAGGGGTACGGGCGGGTGTTCTGTAATAGCGATAATATCTTGCAGCAAATTGTCGAAGATCGGGACTGTAGTGCAGCGCAAAAGCAGAATCGTCGGATTAATGCCGGAGTTTATTGTTTCCGGTGGGCTGATTTAGCAGAGGTACTACCCAAGCTGACGGCAGACAATGACCAGAAAGAGTATTACATCACAGATGCGGTCAACTACCTGAATCCGGTGACGGTCGTGGATGTAGACGACTACCAGGAAATTCTCGGGATTAACGATCGCAAGCAACTGGCAACCGCTTACAGTATTCTGCAAACCCGGATCAAAGATGACTGGATGGCAAAGGGAGTCACCTTAATTGATCCGGCGACGGTGACGATCGATGATACGGTTCAACTTGCCCCCGATGTCGTGATTGAACCGCAGACCCATTTACGGGGCAAAACCGTGGTTGGGGCAGGTAGCCGGATTGGACCGGGTAGCCTGATCGAAAATAGTCAGATTGCCGCTAATACAACAATTATGTATTCGGTGGTGACAGATAGTAGCGTAGCGACAGGAACTCGGGTGGGGCCCTATGCCCATCTACGGGGACATGTGGAAACAGGGGCGGATTGCCGGATTGGGAACTTTGTCGAACTGAAGAATACCCAACTGGGCGATCGCACGAATATTGCCCACCTCTCCTATCTGGGGGATACCACCGCCGGAACTCGCGTCAATATTGGGGCGGGGACAATTACCGCCAACTACGATGGCGTGAACAAACATCGAACTCAGATTGGCGATCGCACGAAAACGGGGTCGAATACGGTACTGGTTGCGCCGATTACAATCGGGGAGGATGTGACGATCGCGGCTGGCTCCACGGTGACCGAGGATGTCCCGAATGATTGCCTGGTGGTTGCCCGGACCCGTCAAGTCTTGAAACCAGGTTGGCGATTGCAAGCAAAATCAGACGGCTAAATTCCCGGCTGGAAATCCTGCGTCTGTGGGATGTTTGAGCGCGATCGCCGGGGCACACTAAGGGTATGACTGATTCCCATCCTTGCTGGTAGCCGTTACTCGTGACATCCCAACCTATTTCATTTCGTGCGATCGAGCCGTCTGATCCCACTAGATTTCCGCATTTAATGTTGAAGGAAATTTATCAGCAGCCGGAGGTCTTGCGGACTTGCTTAGCGGCTTACTTGACGAGCGATCACAATGATCCGATTAACTTAAATCTACCGATCGAGCTTTACGCCGATCTAGATCAAATCCATTTAATCGCCTGTGGCACCAGCCGTCATGCTGGATTAGTGGCGCAACATTGGCTAGAACAAATTGCCGGAATTCCTACGCGCATTCGATCGGGATCGGAGTTCGTGTCGGCTCCATTACCGTTGACTGCCAATACACTTACGATCGCAATTACGCAATCCGGAGAAACGGCGGATACCTTAAAGGCATTGACGATCGATCAAACTCACCGCTCAGAATTAGGCGATCGCTGGCAGGCGCGGCAACTGGGCATTACGAATCACCCTGATAGTTCCCTGGCTCAATGCGTTAATCACACTCTGCTCACCTTAGCAGGGACGGAAATTGGGGTAGCGGCTACCAAAACCTTTACCACGCAATTAGCGGTACTGTGTTGCCTGATGCTGGATCTGGCAGGGCGACGAGGGGCGATCGCAAGTGACTCATTACACCAGTGGATTACGGCTTTAAAGCGATTACCGGATCAGATTGCCCTGATGCTGGAACAGGAGGACGCGATTAAGGAACTGGCGCAGCAGTTAGTCGAGTGTCGGCATTGTATTGTTTTAGGGCAGGGGGTGAACCGGGCGATCGCGCTGGAAGGAGCGCTCAAGCTGAAGGAAACCACCTACATTCATGCTGAAGGCTATGCCGCAGGGGAATTTCTACATGGGCCGATCGCCTTACTGGATCAGCAAATTCCTGTGATTGCGATCGTGCCAGAAGATAATAGTCAAGCGGCAGTGCTAGAGACTGCCCGTAAAGCTCAGATGTCTGGAGCTAAGGTGATTGGTATCGTCAGCGATCATTCAGTGCCTGCGGATCTATTTGAGGAATGCCTGGTTTTACCTGCGATCGCGAACGAACTCCTCTCACCATTTCTGACGGTAATTCCTCTACAGCTATTGGCTTACCACATGGCAGTGTTGCGGGGCTTGGATGTCGATCGTCCCCGCCATTTAACTAAAGCCATTACTGCCTGAGCCTGTAGGATGGGGAGGGTGAGTGATAGGTAGGGCGATCGGCTGTATTCAATATGCCTGTCAGTAGCATGATCGCGATCGCAATCGTGACGATCATCCAAAAAACATTCGGCATTTCATTGCCAATCTGACTAATATGATGCCACTGTTCGCAGACGCGGCAGTATTCCACATCCTGACGATCGGGATGAATCGTGATCTGACAGGGAGGGGTATGGCAATCTCGGAACGGACAGTTCATAGCATTCTCCTGAATCGGGCTGAAAATGGCAGCGATCGATCTTCCTCACTCACTGTGGCTGACCTCAGTGGTCGCCAAGCAATTGTTATGTATGACAGTGTATATCAATTTTATATACTTGAGTAATACTGGCAAGCCGTATTGTGGTATACAGAAATAAATTAGTAAACCAGTTATGGATTAGAAGTGGTGTCAGGAAGTCGGTGCATTAAGACGTTCTTCTGCTTGTGATTACCTGAGTTTCAACGGCTTTTAAGGTTTGATCCAGAATTGTAAATAAGTGATGAATCAATGGGTTGATCGCTATCTCTCTAGACAAGAGTTAGATACAATTGATAGCCGTGTAAAGCATATTTCGCTGACCTGTATATCACACGGAGTCCTTCGCAGCCGACATGGACAGAAAGCCAGAGAAAAAATTAGTCAGCTTCCGCTTACCTGAGGACTTGATCCAACAACTCAAGGAACGGGCGGATCAGGAGAATACGTCGGTTACAGAACTGGTTTGTCGATTTTTGAACCAGGGATTGCAAACCAGTACCGACGATCGCATTACTAAGTTGGAGGCAGAAATTCAAAAACTGCGACAGCAGCCCAGTCCAACCAACAATGTCATTCCTACTCCGGTGTATATGTTGCCGCCTAACCTGGTAAATCCTGATAGTGACAATGAAATCAAACAACGGATTGCCAATTTAGAGGCCCGGATGGAAAAGGTGGTCACAAGTGCCAGTAGTATCCCTGCGTATTTCGCCAAACTAGAGACGTTAGTTGAGGAGGTGCAAACGGTCTGTCAGGAAGCCCAATTGGGAACTGCCAATTCAACCACCACTCAAACGGTTTGTCCTGTTGATCCTTCGTCCTCATCACCCGATCATCCACCTGAATAATTGTTCGCCAAATTTGTGATGAGTAACTAGCCGATCTTGCTCTTACCCATCGATCAAAGGTATTTCACCTATGCCTCAGAGGGTTTCCTGCACTGCCCTGGTGACTGCCAACGTTTTTCAAAATGTGTTGGCAAGACATGATCCACGGTGTGAATATCACATCGATTTGCTGCGGCGGTTGGCTTTGCGATCCGTGAAATGGTACATGACGGAAATCGACTGGCGTATGGCACACAACTGCTGGACGCTATTTGGCGTAGAAGTGGATCAAGTGTGTGCAGCGGCTTACATGGGGATGTTGAATTTGATCCAACCCTGCCGCCTGGATCAGCAAATTCAAGAATTGTCTGGAAGTTATCAAATCAATTTTTATGATGCGCTGCGGTTAGCCTGTGCGATCGATCGCAATGTGGATGTGATTGTGACTCAAGAACCCCATCAATTTGCCCAAACGATCGAAGAACATTATCGGGTACAACGAGATGGCTATGTTTATGTCAGTATTCCTAGCTATGATGCCGAAACCGATGACCTGATTGAGATGCAGATTGGGGTGTTTGCGGTGGGTGCTTTTTTGCTGAGTTTGGATGAACTGGCACAGGATCGACAACCGAAGCCTCAGGGCTTTCAATATTTCCGCTTAGAGCAATTTGAGTTTTTAACTCGGCATGATGCTAATGCCGCCACTCTGACGCTACGTGATCCAGTGGGACAATTACTGACGATGACGGCGAACGGGAATAGCCCATTAGATGCAATTCAAGCGGCGATCGATCAAATTGTCGATCAGTGCTATCCCATCCCACTCCGGCGGATCATTCGGTTCTTGGTGACACCGGAAACATTGGTCGGAGCCGATTCACCCGTTGAAGTTGTGGTGGGAGTAGAGTGTGATGAGTTGAGGTTTGAAAAAAGTGCCCGGAGCGGCAACTGGAACCGAGCGGCGGCGGATGCTTACATTAAAGTAATTAACTCGATTTGCGAGCACTTGAAACTGCCAATCCCCGATCGCGAAGATCTGCGGCGGGATTAAATCACCTCAATAGCTGCTCGATCATGCGGTTGGCTTGCCCTTCGTAGCTGCCGCCGAACAGATTGAAGTGGTTGAGGATGTGATAGAGGTTATAAAGTATTTTACGCTGTTGATATCCGCCATCCAACGGAAACGCCTGGTTGTATCCCTGGTAGAAGGCGGCGGGAAACCCTCCAAACAGTTCGGTCATGGCGAGATCAACTTCGCGATCGCCGTAGTACGTGGCTGGATCGAAGATCACAGGTTCCCCAGTCTGGGTGACGGCAGCATTGCCTGACCACAAATCACCATGAACAAGAGACGGTGAGGGTTTATGGTCGGCTAATAATTTGGGGATAGCCGCTAACAACTGTTTACCTTTCGGGAAGTTGCCGCCTCGCTGTTGCCCTAATTGCAACTGATAGCCAATCCGGTGTTCTGTCCAGAATTCTGTCCAATCGGTTGTCCAGGGGTTAATTTGAGGCGTGGAACCGATCGTATTGTTTTGCTGCCAGCCAAACCCAGAATCGCTGGTATGACGATGCATGGCGGCTAGTTGATGCCCCATCGCTTCCCAGGCAGCAGTGCTATTCGCCCGACCAAGTTCCAGCCATTCCAGCACCAAATAGGCAGAATTTCCGGTGATCCCCCAGCAAATTGGTTGAGGGACTCGGATGGTTTGGGTGGCGACCATTTGCTCTAATCCGGTGGCTTCCGCCGTAAACATCGCTAATTGGGATGCCTGATTCAGTTTGACGAAATAGGTACGATCGCCATCCGATACCGCATAGCCAGAGTTGATGCACCCACCTCCGATCGATCGGGGATTGTTGATCTGAAACGGTTTATCGGTAACCTGGCTAATTTGCGCGGCAATGTCATTCCACATAATTTACTCAGGGCTGATTAGCTTCAGACATCAGCATACAGAACGATCAGGCTTGTTTGAAGAAGCGAATAATTTCGCGCACATGTTCCAGCATTTGCCCATCGGTGCTGAGTTGGGCGATCGCGGTCCGGGCTTCACGGGAGAGGCGATCGTGGTCAGCTTGGTTGGTGGCTTTCAAGTCCTCGTGGGCAGAACTGAGTTGACTTAAGTCCTGGCGGAGCGCTATGAGAGTGCGTTGTTGAGTAGCAACCAGACTATCGGGATGTTCAGCGTTCAGTTGATATTCCACCGTCTGGAGGTGATCGCTGAGTTGATGAACGCGATCGCGCAGTTCGACAATATCTTCGCGAGGATACTTAAAGGTTTGTCCAATGTTGCTCAATCGAGCAGCTAGATACTCATACAGTCCAATGGCGGGACGTAAAGCGGTTAATAATAAGGCGGCTCCAGAACTGTAATACCCGATCGCGCTGATTCCAGTCACGGCGAGTAAATAGAGTCCGAGTGCCGAAAATAGATGTAAGGCAATCGCTGCCCAGAGCGATCGTTGTGCCAGTTGTTGCACATAGCGAAGTTGTTGGCGATCGACGCTGATTCCGATCGTTTGGGATTCACTGGCTTCTGCTAACACCGCTTTAGCGCCGAAATGAATATTCCAGGGTACGGTCACGATCGCCAGCAACCACCAGAAACTAGCGGCACCAATCAGCCAATCGAGAAAATTTCCGGCGGGAATGTGCAGCCAGTGCAGGACGACGAATACTAATAACACCAGGATCGCCAGGACAAACGTAAAGCTGAGGAAGCCAGTCGTTTCGCGGGAATTCATACCAATGACCTGTAAGGGAACTCTACTTCCATCATGAACTCAGGTCATTCAGGCAACAGAATCCTGCTGTGGCAGTTCGCCAAGCTTCACGGAGTCGATCGCAGACTACGATTCTGGTTTGATTACGACAACGCCATAGACATCGGCAGATAAATACTGCTGGGCTGCCAGTTGTAAGGCATCTGCCTCGATCGCTTGAATGTAGCCGGGATAGTGCAGCGCTGGAGTCAGATCCCCTAACAGCGTGTGATAGTAGCCATAGAGTCCTGAGCGATCGCTGGGAGTTTCATTGCCAAAGATAAAATGATTGGCCACCCGCGTCTTAACTCTGGCGATCTCAGCAACAGTAATTAAGTCTTGCTGAAGGCGGCGAATATGATCCGCGATCGCGGCTTCCACAGTCGGGACATTTTCAGTCGGCAGTTGGGCTGAGATATAAAATGCCCCCTGATGCTGGTAAGTAATGTTACTAGCGGAAATATTCGATACTAAGCCGCGCTGTTCCCGCAAATCTTGCACCAGCCGGGAGGTACGCCCATGCCCCAGAATGGCAGCAATCATGTCCAGCGCATAGGTTTGTTCCAACAGGTTTAGTCCCGGAACCCGCCAGGTCATAATCAATCGGGCTTGTTGCAAACTGGGATCGGTGACTTCCCGCCGCATCGTGGTGGTAAAGGGAGCTTCGGGCAACCAGGAAAAATTACCCGGATGGCTGGGATGGTCTTTGCCTTGAGTCGCCTGGGTAAAGCTATCTTCGACAATCTGAATCAATTGCTCAACCGGGAGATTTCCCACTACAGCGGCAGTCATCGATCGCGGTTGATACCATTCAGCATGGAAATCCCGCATTTGTTGGGGCGTTAGGTGTTCGATCACCTCCGATGGACCGAGTACCTGGCGACGATAGGGCAACTGCTCAAAGGTGATTTCGCTAGTATGTTGGAAAGTGCGACGACGGGGATTATCCTGCGATCGGCGGATTTCTTCTAACACCACATGCCGTTCCCGCTCAAACCCATCATCGGGAATGCGAGGATTCATTACGACATCGACTTGCAGGGGAGCCAGATCCGCGAAGTCCTTAGGAGCAGTGGTGATGTAGTAGTGGGTGTAGTCCTGACTGGTGGCGGCATTGGTGACAGCCCCCCGTTGTTCGATCAAACGCTCAAATTCTCCACTTTGCAGACGATCGGTGCCCTTAAACACCATGTGTTCCAAAAAATGGGCCATGCCATTAATCGGATCGGGTTCTATGGCAGAGCCAACCTTGAGCCAAATATTCAGGTTAACGGCGGCAACGGGCATCTGTTCTGCCACGATCGTTAGACCATTGGCTAACTGATGGACTGTAGGTGCATTGAGAGGTTGGGTTACGGGAGTTTTGAGCAGGGTGGCTGTCATGCTATGCCCCAGAAAGGGTGTTCTTTACCCATCTTAACTCTATCCACCCTGGCAACTCGTATCTCTGATTGACCTTTAATCTATAGTTCATCTAAAGTTAGCCACCATTCTGAGAATGCCTCCCTAAGATAGAAGGTGGAATGCCGGGGGGATTAGACACTAAAGATAACCGTGAAGAAATCGCAATGAAACAAAGGTGATCCAATTGAGCGGGTCTGGATGGTTCGTTGCTATGCTCCGGATTCCCTGAGTTGTCTATCGGGAGGTTATATAGTGGTTGACGCTCACCCATCGCTAGACCATGAATACGCTCTGGATCGTGACTGTACGACCTTGGCGCGTCATGTTCTTCAGCAGTTACATAGTTTTGCCCCAGATGCTCAAGATTTGAGTGCCTTAATGAATCGGATTGCGCTGGCGGGTAAGCTGATTGCTCGTCGCCTCAGTCGCGCAGGTCTGATGGAAGGGGTATTGGGCTTTACGGGGGAGATGAATGTGCAGGGCGAGTCCGTCAAGAAGATGGATGTTTATGCCAATCAAGTGTTTATTTCCGCGTTTAAGCAAAGCGGCTTGGTCTGCCGGTTGGCATCCGAAGAGATGGAAAACCCGTATTACATTCCAGAAAACTGTCCGATCGGGCGGTATACGCTGCTTTATGACCCGATCGATGGTTCTACAAATCTGGATATTAACAGCAATGTAGGATCAATCTTTTCCATTCGGCAACAGGAAGGGATGGATACCGATGGAGCCGCCCAGGATCTCTTGCAAGATGGTCATAAGCAACTGGCAGCAGGTTACATCCTGTATGGACCCAGTACGATGCTGGTCTATTCAATGGGGCGAGGGGTACATGCCTTTACGCTTGATCCCAGCTTAGGCGAATTTATTCTATCCAACGAGGATATTCGGATTCCTGAACACGGCCCGATTTACAGCGTCAACGAAGGCAATTTCTGGCAATGGGATGAGTCGATTCGGGACTACATCCGCTATGTGCATCGGCATGAAGGCTATACGGCTCGCTATAGCGGCGCTCTAGTCGGGGACTTTCATCGAATTTTGTTTCAAGGGGGGGTGTTTCTCTATCCTGGGACGGTGAAGAAGCCAGAAGGGAAACTGCGGTTGCTCTATGAAACTGCTCCGTTGGCGTTTCTAATTGAGCAGGCAGGGGGACGCGCCAGCACTGGGACGCAAAATATCATGGATGTGGTTCCCGAAAAACTACATGCCCGCACCCCATTGATCATCGGTAGCCCAGAGGATGTGGCGTTAGTGGAATCATTTATTACCGAACGGGCACGGGAACAGGAAGAAATTGCGCGGCGCTAGCCATTTATTGACGGAGCAAGAATTATGACGACAAATCATTTAGCTGAGATTGGAGCATTAGGTCAAAGTATCTGGATGGATAACCTGACCCGCGATTTAATTCGATCGGGTGACTTAAAGCAAATGATCGACACTCGATCGCTGCGGGGGATCACCTCGAATCCGGCGATATTTGAAAAGGCGATCGCGGGCAATGCGATTTACGACGACGCGATCGAAGCGGGGATGCGAGCCGGAAAACCCCTGCAAGACATCTACGAATCGCTGATTTTTGAAGATATTCGCCATGCCTGCGACATCTTTGCTCCGGTGTACGAATCTTCGGGTGGCTTAGATGGCTATATCAGCATCGAAGTACCGCCGATTATTGCCCGTGACACCCAAAAGACGATCGAGGAAGCGCGACGCTATTATCGAGAGATCGGCAAACCCAATGTCATGATCAAAATTCCCGGTACTGCTGAAGGATTACCGGCGGTGGAGCAGGCAATTAGTGAGGGGATCAATGTCAATGTGACGCTGCTGTTCTCCGTACCCAGCTATGTTGAAACCGCCTGGGCGTATATTCGGGGTTTAGAAGCTCGGGTGGCAAAGGGTGAAGATATTAGCAAATTGGCATCGGTTGCTAGTTTCTTCCTCAGTCGGATTGATATCAAGATTGATGATTTGATCGATTCCCGATTAAAACAGGGGTCGCCCGATCAGAATGTGCGAGCCAAACTGGAAGCGATTAAAGGAAAAGTAGCGATCGCTAATGCAAAAATCGCGTACCAGGAGTATAAGAACATCATCCAGAGCGATCGCTGGCAAGCTCTGGTCGCTAAAGGAGCCAATGTGCAACGTCTCCTCTGGGCTAGCACCAGCACCAAAAACCCGAACTACAGCGATGTTATGTATGTAGATGAACTGGTGGGTCCAGAAACCGTAAATACCTTGCCACCTGCGACGATCGAAGCCTGCGCTGACCATTGTGATGTGGCAAATCGGATTGAGTCCCATGTGGATGAAGCCTATCGCTTAATCGAAAGTCTCAAAGACCCGGAGGTGAATATCGATCTCGATTGCATTATGGATGAACTGCTGGCTGAAGGAATCGACAAATTCATTCAACCGTTTGAATCCCTAATGCAATCCCTGGAGAACAAAGTCAAACAGTTAGCTACGGTCTAAGGAAGTTTAAACAGGTCGGATCTGTCATGATCAGCATTCAACGATCCCCCTACCCCCCTTAACAAGCTACCGTGGGCACACAAGTGATTAAACCTAGCCAAAGTCCTGACGAACCGCCCCCCAGCCCCCAATTCTGGGAGAGCCAAACCCGTTCAAAGTCCGCCAAAATTGGGGGCTTAAAGCCCTGCGGGCATACCAGAAAAGGGGGCTAAAAGGATGCAAACGAAGTCAGACTCGACTTGTGTGTATACCATAGCCCTTAACAAGGGGAACCGAGCCACTCAAAGTCCCCCTTGTTAAGGGGGACTTAGGGGGATCTCAAAGTTTGCTTCTGCTAATCTCTCAGCAAGGAATTAGATTAAGTTATCTCTTCCTTACCTTCCCCATTTCCCCTAACTCCCTTACTCCCTCCCCCATCACTCACTCAACTAGCTACTTATGGTCACTCTGCTCGAAAATCCGTTACGGGTTGGCTTACAACAAGACCGCGTACCTGAACCCCAAATTCTGGTGATTTTTGGGGCATCGGGTGATCTGACCCAACGAAAACTGATTCCCGCTCTGTATCAAATGCGGCGGGAGCGACGTTTACCCGCTCAATTTACGGTAGTGGGAGTGGCGCGGCGAGAATGGAGCCACGATTTTTTCCGCGAACACCTGCGGGAAGGCGTAGAACAGTTCGGCAGCGGTCTAGGGGCTGAGGCAATCTGGGAAGACTTTGCCAAAGGAATTTTTTATTTCCCAGGAGACATCGATCGCCAGGAAAGCTACCAGCAACTTAAAGCCTTTCTCAGTGAACTGGATGCCCAACGCGGCACATTAGGCAATCGCGTCTTTTACCTATCCGTTGCCCCCAAGTTTTTTGGCGAAGCGGTGCAACAACTGGGTGCCGCCGGGATGTTGCCAAATCCTCACAAACAACGGATTGTGATTGAAAAACCGTTTGGGCGGGATTTAGGGACAGCTCAAGCCCTGAATTATGTCGTGCAAAATGTTTGTACCGAAGAGCAAATTTATCGGATCGATCACTATCTCGGTAAAGAGACAGTGCAAAACCTAATGGTATTTCGGTTCGCGAACGCCATTTTTGAGCCACTCTGGAATCGCCAATTTGTCGATCACATTCAGATCACAGTGGCAGAAACCGTAGGGCTAGAGGGACGGGCAGGATACTACGAAACCTCCGGTGCCCTGCGGGATATGGTACAAAACCACATCATGCAACTGTTCTGCTTGATTGCGATGGAACCCCCCAGTGGGCTGGACGCGGACAGCATTCGCAATGAAAAAGTAAAAGTCCTGCAAGCCACCCACCTAGCCGATCTCCATGACATCAGCTTTTCTGCCATCCGGGGACAATACACCAATGGTTGGATGAAAGGGAAACCTGTACCGGGCTATCGAGAAGAGGAAGGGGCATCGCCGGAATCGACGACACCCACCTATGCAGCTCTGAAGTTGTATATCGACAACTGGCGCTGGAAGGGAGTACCAATTTACATGCGGACGGGTAAACGAATGCCCCGGAAGCTGACGGAAATTTCGATTCAGTACAAGGAAGTGCCGTTCCTGATGTTTCAATCGGCGGCGAAACAAGTCAGTCCCAATACGTTGGTGTTAAGGATTCAACCCGATGAAGGCATTTCGCTGCGGTTTGAGGTGAAAACACCGGGAAATTCACTCCGTACCCGATCGGTGGATATGGATTTCCGCTATGACACGGCCTTTGGTCAACCCAATACCGATGCCTATAGTCGCCTGTTAGTGGATTGTATGTTGGGCGATCAAACCCTGTTTACCCGAGGTGATGAAGTTGAAGCGTCCTGGCGCATTCTTACCCCTTTACTATCCGTTTGGGATGCACCAGCACCACCCGAATCGATTCCGCTATATGAAGCGGGAACCTGGGGTCCTGTCGAAGCCGAATTGTTGCTGAACCGGGACGGTCGAAACTGGCGCAGGTTGTAAGGCAATGACTCTGGGCGATCGCCCTGCGGCTAATGCCGACGCATTCTATAGTTCAGACTGCTAACCTTCACTATTACCGACGAGTTACTAACCTATGACCACCACTCCCCTTGTTGCCCTGCAAAAACCCAAAGATATTTCCCTGGATGAAATTGAGGCTGAACTGAGTGCGATTTGGCATAGCCAGAGCGGTGAGAAAGGCACACCGGTTGCCACCAGAGCCTCAACCTTTAGCATGGTGATCTATGAGCCAGAGGAGTTTCAGCAGTTGCTAGCTGTGCTGGGCTTTTATAAAGGTGCGATCGATGGCATTCACGGCCCTATCACCAAAGAAGCGGTCGAACTGGCTCAGAAAGCTTATGGGCTGAAAATTAATGGTCGGGTTGACCATGAAACCCTGGCTCGCTTGCGGCAAGAAGTAGCTGATTTGCCGCCTGAACGCCTGAAGATTACCAATCCGAACATGCGGGGCTTCAGTGTCAGTGAAGCGATCGCGGCTCAAAATCCCTGTCGCATTATTACCCTATGTCCTACGTTGGGGGCAGATGAGGGGGTAACGGCGGAAGTGTCGGCCTATTGCCCAGTCCAAAAAAGTGGCAAAAGTAATTTAATTTGCTGCGAATATATTACCCTACGCGGTACGAAAGCCGCGCTGAATCGAGTGGGGGATCTGGTGACATCGCTGATGATTCCGGATTTACCTAAGTTTGTCTGGTGGAAGGCAACTCCAAATCCAGAGCAAGAGTTATTTAAACGCCTGGTTGATCAATGTCATTGTTTGATTTTAGATTCTTCGTATCACAGCAATCCGGAGTCAGAGTTTGTCAAGATTCAGGAGTTGGTGAACTCCAATACCTATGTGGCTGATTTGAATTGGCATCGTCTGTCCGTTTGGCAAGAGTTGACGGCTTCTGCCTTTGATCCGCCAGAACGGCGATCGGCATTAGTGGAAGTAGACCAGGTGACGATCGATTACGAAAAAGGCAATGCAGCTCAAGCGTTAATGTTCCTGGGTTGGCTGGCAAGTCGCCTGGGTTGGCAACCAATTTCCTATACTGAGTCCGGTGGAGATTATGACCTGAAACACATCACCTTTACTGGACATAACAGCCGCAAAATTGAAGCCGAACTCGCGGCGATTCCAACGGCCGATCCCGGTGAAATTATTGGTGATTTAATTGGTCTACGACTGGCTTCTACTAATTTGCAAGCGGACTGCTGTACCATCCTCTGTTCGGAAACTACCGGGTGTATGCGGATGGAAGCGGGGGGTCGCGCCCAGGAAGCCCGAACTGAACAGGTAACGGCTTCTAACGATCAAAAGGCGGAATTCCTCTTAAGCCAACAATTACAACGCTGGGGACGGGATGTGTTGTACGAAGAGAGTTTTGATGTGGCCGTACAAATTGTGCAATTGCGCGGCAAGAGCAATCAATAGGTAACTGTCCTTTCTATTCTGCCTGATCTATCCGACTCTCCAATGCCCGTTGGATCTCGGTTGATACATTGGAGAGAAAGTCGTAGCCGGTGGCGGTTTCTAATTGATCTACGCTGACCCGAAACGATCGCCAGTTGCGTTCCCGAATGCCCTGATTATTGGGGATATCCACTGCAATCACGCGGGTCGCATTGGTAATGGCATCAACTCCCAGCCCCGGACGATCGAGTACGACAATAATCTTCCAGGTACGGGCAGGCACTTCCACGCGATCGCCCGCGATCAGTTTCTTCCTACCATAGCCCCCGGCAATGATGTAAAGCTCTTTCCGCTGCTTGACCAGATCTCGACAATAGCTCTCCAGTTCTTCCCAGGGTCCCTGATTGTTGTCCGGAGCCTGCGGCATGATGTTGGTCATCAAAAAGGTGGCAGAGTTGTCGATCGGTGTCGCAGTCCGATCAGCCGATGGGGTTAAATGACCGCGATCGAATCCGGTATTGATGTAGTCTACGGGAGTCACCCGATACCAATCTTCCGGCAGAGTAAAGTCAGGACGGAAATCATTCCGACGCGGCACAGCCCCGAGCCAATCTCGATTCAGTTGCCAACTGACCCAATTGGCTCTGCCCTTCTGACTGTTGTAGGACAAGGCATACTGGGGTTTTTCCATCAAGTAATTATCCGATGCGCCAGTGCTGGGAATAGCTTTACTAGGATTGCCTAACATGAGATGAACACTCGTGCCTGCGGGGGGTTTGAGCAGTGTGCAGCCTACCGCCAACACCAACAACACGATCAAGCCTAACCATCCTCGTTTTGCCATCTTCTTCTCACTGTCTGCGATCGTTCCCAGTGCCATTATCAGCGATGTCTGATCGATCGCCCGATCTCGTTACAATTCCGTAGGCGCTGGAATTCCCAGGCTGTTTAACAAACTTTGCAAGACCTGTTGCGTGATCCACAATAATCCCAGGTGGGCGGCTTGGCGATCGCGAGCCTCGGAACTGCGATCGCCCCAGATGGGATAGGCACGATGGGCAGCCTGAACGCTTTGAGCCAACTGTTCCGCTTGCTGCATCAGCAGTTTAGAAGTCAGCGATCGCGCCTCAGCCCACTGGTCAAATACCGTACAGATCTGGCTAATTAATTGCCGTTCCGCCGCCTGGTGCGGGTATAACTGCCCGGTGGGAGTCAGCCAACCCAGGGGATAGGGTTCCAGCCATTGCCAGCCGGACGGATCAGGTGCAGAGATGTGTAGGGTGATCAATCCAGTCCGATCAGCCAGTCGGAGGAGGGAGCAACAACGGGCGTGGGCGTATTGCCAGGGGAAGGGGTTGGTGGATAGGGGAGATGGGGGAGGTAGGAGAGGTAGGAGAGGGGGCATCAGGTGATTGAGCCAGACGGCGATCGCACGATCGTGAATTTGGAACAATAGATCCTGGTTTGTCGTCACCTGGACGGTGATTCCCTGCCAGATCGCGGCTGAGTGATCGTTCGGATTCCAGTCCTTGCCATGCTGGTGATTGATGATTTGGGCAAGTTCAGTAGCAACTTCAGTAGCAGCTACTCCGTACTGAGGGGCGATGCGGTGAGCGATCGCGGACAAATACAGGATTTCTATCGGGTGACGAATCCGCTTCAGTGGCGGCAGGTTGACCGCAACAGCCTGATCTTTCGAGGTAGAATCACGCACTGCCCAGCCCGGAATCCTAGATTTTTCCTGAAGATCACTCTGGAGGCTAGTGATTCTTTGTAGTATAATTCTTGACAGCGCTCTGGCTGTTGGGTTGGTATAAGACAAAGTAGTCTACACTTTACGGCTAAAGTTGCTTAGGATTTCGGGATACTTTGGTTCTGGTTAAACGCTGGCTTCACGATTTCTCCTCCTAGAACCCCATTTTCATTCCTCACGTTGCTAAGATTGCTCATGAAAATGTCAAGTCTATGTCAGAGACGTGAAGTTAAACTAGTGCTACCTGCGTGTATCTGGCTTACACTGAGTCTACCTTCCTAGCCAACTTTTTAGCTGAGAGTTGATTCGCCCCCTCTAGTCCACCCCTAAAGCCCCAAACTTATGTATTCAGTATCTTCCAATACTTCAGAGGCATCTCGTCCTTTTCTCACCTGGCAGCGCATCATTGACTGGTCACAGGAACATTATCGGGTGCGTACCTTTGCCAAGGATGAAAAAATTCCTGCCCGTCCTGGGCTACTGTATCTCGTCCAACGGGGAGCTGTGCGGCTGGTAGGGAGTGCCCAAACAAATGCCACAGGCAGCAATTCTTCCCGGTTAGCCCGAATTAGTCCCGAAGAGGCGTTTTTAGGCTTTGTTGGGGCGGGTCAACCCTTTGAAATTGTGGCTCAGTCTCCGTTCACCCTTCAGAGTTATGCCCATGTAGACCAGACCTCCGTACTTTGGATGTACTGGCATGATCTGGATAACTGGCCCCATTTCCGGCGGGAAGTGATGGATGCCTTCCGGCATCAGCATCAGCGTAAACTGCTTTGGCTCAGTACGTTGGGGCAACGCCGCACGATCGATCGCTTGCTTGGCTTCTTGACCCTGTTAATTGAAGAGTTTGGCGAACCTTCCGATCAGGGATATTGCCTGCCCTTTCCCCTGACCCATGCCCAGATTGGTAGCGCGATCGGATCTACGCGGGTAACGGTGACTCGGTTAATGGGTAAACTGCGGCAACGGGGTATGATTCGCACCCAGGGCGATAATTTAATCTGTATTCCTTCCGATTCCTCCCTGAATCGAGCTTAGATACAGTCGCAATTTTACCTCCAGGGGTAGATGGTCAGAACCAATGTCATCCCCGATCGCTCGGTCTGTCACAATCAATGACTGACTATGTAAACAATGGTCGATCGCAATCCGGAATAGCGGTGGCCAATGGGCATTCCAGGTTGGTTGTAGCCCAAAGCTCTGTTGAGAGTTCAGCAATTGACTGTCCTGTAACAATTGGCGGAACCGTCCTGACCAGGGAGTGGTATTAAAGTCGCCAATCATCACCACTTGCCGTCCTTGCTGAAGCTGTTGCTGACTCCAGGCGGCTCCTGCTGTCAATTCAACCTGCTGAAATGCCGATGTTTCTGCATTGCGGGGGCGGGTGGCTTGAAAACTTAACAGGGCGATCGAGTGTCCTGCCCAGGTAATCACTGTCTCCAACATCGGACGCGCCGAATCCGCCGGGAGGTGAATGATCTGAGTCCTTTGTACTGCGATCGCTGCCATTGATTGCCGATTTAATAACAACGCACTGCCATGACTATTGTCACGAGGTACGGCAGCGACGATCTGATACTGGTACAGACCTGCTTGCAACTGAGCCAGACTGGTCGGCGTGACTTCAATCAGCCAGATTAAATCAGCCGTTTGGGCATTGATATAGGCGATCGCCTGCCCCATGTGTTCCGGCTGCTCCCGATCCAGGGTGAGATTAAGCAGGTGGAGAGTCGGCTCTGAGGCTAATGTTCTAACCTGATGGGCTGGTAGAAATAAGGGAGCAAATAGCCCCAGGTTAAGGAACAGTGGCAGAACCCAGATCAAGCTCCAGCGTTGCCGCCGCCAGCCACCCAGCAGCAAAGCGGCTAGCAACATCCAGCAGTATTGCGGACGGGGATGATCCAACAGTTCCCACCCCCACCACCAGCGTCCCGCACAGCCTAAGATCGTCGCGATCGCCGCCAGACCTGCTAACCCATAGATCCCCCCCCTGACGAACTTGAACCAACGTGGGCGATCGACGGAAAACCCGGTGATCATGCTTATCAGTGACCACCTCGCAAAATTAAATAGATGCCCAGGAAGCAGGTCAGTCCCCCCAAGATGGACGACCAGATCGGGTGATAGCTCCGGTGAACCCGTCCTCCCACCGTTCGGAGCATATCCACATCAATCCAGGGGGTTGCTCCCCGCCGAAACCATCCTGTGACCACCACATCTTGAGGAATCAGGTCAGTGGGACGAATCGGTTGAGCTAATAGGTTCCCAGCCGGCCCCCAAACGGGAGTGCCGTGTAACTTGACTAATCCCGTCGCGGTTTGTAGCAGTAGGTCCTGATTGGCACCATTGTTCAAGCGGGTCTGCCGCCCTAACAATTTGCCTTCGAGCCGAATCGGTGACTGAGCAATCGGTAGGCTCTGAGGTTGGGTCAGCAAACTCACCAGGGAAGGAGGCTGAGTGGAGGAGCGCAGAGAGGGCGGGGGCAGTTCCGGAAACAAGGGGTTGACTCGAATAAAAGTTCCTAAACCAAAGCCGATCAGGGTTAAACCGACCAGCGTTGCTTGATCACTATAGAGCCAGGAAATCTCACTGATACTGAGACGATCGCCAATCCAGCCCACAATCCACAAGAGCGCTGCAATTCCTGCCCCAAAGAAGGCTCCAAAGAATGGCGCTCCTTGCAACCATAATGTGCGCCACTGTTGACCGGACAAGACCGTAGATTGTTTGACGGGAGTCAGTGAATCTTTGCCCCAATCCAGTTCGGGATCTAACCCCCAATGACGGGCATAGAGTGTGAGGAGATACAAGCGATCGCCGGTCGGGGGATGGGATTGACTGATCGATAGCCAGCTAGCAAAGGGATTGAGGCGATCCCACTGCATCACCGACTCTAGCCGCACATAGGGGTACAAACTACCTAACGGCAATGCCATCTGGTAACTCAAGGGAGACGCTAACTCAAACCCTTCCAGTAAATAGCTAGTCTGCTGCTGGTGCTGAATGGTTTTACTGGTTGCGATCGCCAGTTTCAGGAGTGCCCGGACATAGCCATTGGGATTCCCGGTCAGTTCGGCAGCTACGCGATCGCTGTAGTACACCCGCCGTCGGGACAACCATAGCCCGAACCAGCGAAGACACCAGTACACGCCGTAAGAGATGCCTGCTCCCAATCCCGCGAGGCTACGAATGATCGGAGTTTGACTGCGATCGCCGGACTCCGCCAGTACCCGATAGAGTGTATAGGGCAATTGCATCAAGGTCGTGATTAACGACATTAAGGGCACTGTCCAGTGGGCTAGATGCCCAACCTCCCCGGCATAGAGCGTCGCAATCTCATCATCGCTCAAGTGTTCCAGTAGTCCCTGACTGACCACAATCCGCGTCACCCAGGGCAGACAACCATAGCTAAAGATGATCGGTTCCTGAGCCGGTAGAATGCCTAGGGCAGGTAGGGGTAAATTGCGTTTGCGGCAGAAGCGGAACAACGATGCCGATGTCTCTGGACTATAGGAGCCCAGTTGACTGAGCGATAGCAGTCTCAAGCCATACAGAGCCGTTAATAAAGCATCTAATAGCCAACGAGAGGCAATCAATAGTATCCCCAGGAAAATGACGATCGACCAGACCGGTGGCTCCGACATTTCTCGCTGGAAGTAGAGATACGGCAGTTTAGTTAAGGTAATTGCCCAACCCGTAGTCACCCAATAAATCGACTGTTGCAATGCCAAAAATATGCCGATCGCCGTGATCACCTGGATCAGCACTAACCGCCAGATTTTGATCTTGCCCAGCGATTTCGCTAACTTTGCTCGCCCCGCCTGCCGCCAAACGGGTTGATAGAACGAGGGGGGAGCGTCGATCGCGTCCGGGGTCGGCTCTGGTTCAACCAGGGGCTGGCGAACCGCAGCAGACTGAGAGAAGCCCGCCGATCGCGGCGATTGCGTCACTGGCAGATCGATCGGTGGCAACGGTGTTTCAGCCATAGTCTCCGGAGTTTCTGGTACTTCAGGAGTAACTGGCGGCGGCGATGCTAACGGTACGAATCCGGTTAAGTCGGCACTCACTTCGGCGGCAGGAGGGGGCGGGGTTGCCTCTGGATCGAACGGCACAAATCCCGTTTGGTCAGCATTGACCGTCGGCACATCGGGGCGTGGATGATAGCTCGCGATCGTCACATCCGATAAATCCGATGGGGCATTGGTCTGTCGTTTACGGAGCTTAGCTAATGTTGTGGCGACCCATTCCCGCAATTTGGGGTTGGGGCTGGTTTGCAGCGACTGACACAATGCGGTTGCCTCGGTGAGCCGACCACTACGGGTGTAGGCAACCACCAATCCCATCTGTGCCTGTATTGTGAGGGGATGCTCTGCCGTAGTCGCTAATCCAGCTTCCAGCAACCGGATGGCAGTCGCATAATCTCCTTGCTTATAAGCAGCCAACCCCGCCTCCAGGGTGGCAGTTCGGTCAGCGTCCATTTCCGGTGACGACGACTCAGGAAAAGGCGGCATATGCAATTCTCCTGATTATGAGAACGATAGGTGTCAACCTGACGATCGTTTGACACCCTAGAAACCTTTCCAAGATACTTTAGGATGCCGTAGGTTCTCTCCCTGAAACTACGGGGGCGATCGTGTTCAGTTGTAACCCAGGGTGGTCTGCCTGTACCTGATGCAGGTTCCACTCATTGCGGAATAATAACACTGGACGATTCCAGCTATCCTTCACCGTTACGGTATTAAACAAGCGTCCAACTTTTTCTAAAGCGTCCCAACCGCCGACTACCCAGCGAGCCACGTTATAGGGCAAGAGTTCCAGGTTCGTTTCTACCCCATATTCATTTTGCAGCCGGAATTGCACTACTTCAAATTGCAGTTGTCCAACCGCCGCCAGAATCGGGTCGCGTTTGCCTTCATCAGCGGAATACATAATCTGTACTGCCCCCTCTTCCTGTAACTCAGACACCCCTTTACGGAAGGGTTTGAATTTGGACGGGTTAGGATTCTTCAAGTAGGCGAAGAGTTCCGGTGAGAAGCAAGGAATGCCTTCGTACTCCAATTTTTGCCCGACATAGATCGTATCCCCGATCGCAAACATACCTGGATTGTTCAAACCAATCACATCCCCCGGATAGGCGGCATCAATTACTTCTCGATCCTGGGCAAAGAGTTTTTGCGGACGAGATAGGCGCACTGTTTTCCCTGTCCGAGCATGGTTGACCACCATATCTTTCTCAAATTTCCCGGAGCAAACCCGCACAAACGCCACGCGATCGCGGTGTTTTGGATCCATGTTGGCTTGGAGCTTGAACACGAAGCCAGAAAACTCAGGATAGCTTGGCTCAATTACCCCCTGGGTACTGTCATGCACTCCCGGCTTCAGGGCGTAGTCCAAAAAGGCATTGAGGAACAGTTCTACCCCAAAGTTGGTCATGGCACTGCCGAAGAATACAGGGGTCATTTTGCCGTGATGCACCAGATCGAGGTCTAACTCAGATCCCAATTCCTCCAGCAACTCCAGGTCATCCTTGAACTGGTAGTACAGGTCTTGTTCCAGTAATTCTTCAATCCGGGGATCCCCCAGATCAATTACCGTATCTCTGGCTTCCCGCTGTCCGTGTTCACTGCGTTCAAATAAGTGGATTTGCCGCGATCGCCGATCGAAGACCCCTTTAAACCGATCACCCATGCCGATCGGCCAATTCACCGCATAGGTGTGGAGTCCCAACTCCTGCTCAATTTCATCCAGCAGTTCCAGGGGTTCCCGTCCGGGGCGATCGAGTTTGTTGACAAAGGTAAAAATTGGCAGTCCCCGCATCCGGCAGACTTCAAACAATTTGCGCGTCTGGGGTTCCAAGCCTTTTGCTGCATCAATCAACATCACCGCATTATCGGCGGCGGCAAGGGTGCGGTAGGTGTCCTCACTAAAATCCTGGTGTCCCGGTGTATCCAGCAAGTTGATCTGACACTGTTGATATTCAAACTGCAATACCGTGGAGGTGATGGAAATTCCCCGTTGTTGTTCCATTTCCATCCAGTCCGAGGTGGCATGACGTTGTGCCCGTCGGGCTTTCACAGCCCCCGCCTCATGGATCGCGCCTCCGTACAGCAGCAGTTTTTCGGTCAATGTCGTTTTCCCCGCGTCGGGGTGCGAAATAATCGCGAAATTGCGACGACGATCGACTTCAAGTTGCAGTTCAGTCAACAGATCACTGGACATACGGGATAGCGGTAAAGGACACGAACAGATCGGGAAAACTCCTTATCTATACTAAGCTAATCTACTACCTGCCCTGGAAACCTCCCCTTTTGTAGTACGGTTATTTCTTCCTTTAAGTCATGAGGGTTCGGAAGTCAATATGATAGCGTCATAATGAAGGCAAAAATGGCTAATCCAGCAAAGGAGAATGCTTCATGTATGACTCTGGTTCCTATGATCTCGACAAGCGCAAGCTCTTATCAGCACTGTGTCATGGTTCCATCTTCATTAGCCTGCTCGGAGTATCCGTTGGGATTCCCATTGCCATTCTGTTCGTATCCGAAGATCCGGTTGTGAAGGCAAATGCCAAGGAAGCGCTCAACTTTCACTTTAACGTCTGGCTTTACGGCATTATCTTTGGGGTACTGACGATCGTGCTGATTGGGTTTCCACTGTTAGCGATTCTGCAAGTGATCAACGTAGTGCTGCCCGTGTTCGCGATTCTGCACACCCTGTCAAAGCCCAACGATCCGTACCGCTACCCGTTTATCTTCCGGCTGTTGTAATCTACCTAGTTGCTTACAGACAGAATTCAGAGGGTCGCCGACTCAATTCCCCTGAATTCTGTCTGCCGCTATTTTAAATACAAAAGTGCCCCGTAGTTGGGGTGCTACAGGGCATTGAGGTACAGTTAAACGCTTGATTAATAGTGTGCCGAAGATTAACAGCTAGAGGCATCTACCCTGTGACGATTTCTTGATTGTCCTTGGAATCGAAGGATGGTAGCGGAGAGGAGCGTATCCGAAACTGAAACCGGCCCGCGATCGCTGACTCTAGCCCTTAAGCTGAAATGAAGACAAACCTCATGCACTAGCACAGGCAGCCAACGGCTGCTTTTTTATTACGTGGCAGTGTTTAACCAACTACTGCGATCCAATGCCATAGGGCGATCGCCGCATAGTAACCTTCATGGTTAAATACCCAGTACACCATCCAGCCGATCGCCAAGCCAATTAAAGAAGCCGTTGACAATAGCCAAAATGCCTGCCATTCATCTAACCCTAACGTTTGAATATCCAGCCTTGCCAGGGATTCAGCCGCCATAATCAACAGAATTTGAATAAATACGTGCAGCCAGAACAGCATCACAGCCGCCAGACTTGCCATCATGCAAATGGTTAAGAACGCCACAGTGTCCGATCGAAACCAGTGGGTAATGAACCGGGTAAAGCTGGTGAGCGGCGACATAAACAGAACAGACAATAGAAAAATCCAGCCAACGGTCATGATGATGCCCAATAGATTCCGTTGCACCGCGAGTTCGATCACGGCGAGGCAAGTGTAGTGATGTAAATCAGTTATTGGCTCTCGCAGAGCAATTATGCGTTCTAACAACGGACAGACCCATCCAAGTTGGCTGAGTCGGGGGGCACTGGGACTCGATAGATACCAGCCAAACACGGTGTATGAGATCAGCAGTAGGGTCAATGACTGCAAGGGATACTTTTTAGAGGCTGATGGTTGCATACGCCAGGGACTCCTGAAAATCAAGCCGTGTGAGTAGCAACCTCTATTTTGACCAGAAATGTCCCGGTTGGTACTCACGACCAACGGAAGGGGAACTCAACATCATCCCCAGCCCCAATTATTTTATGATAAAAGAAAAAATGAGATCGGGAAACCTGAACCCTAATCCTACAGATCAGAGTTCAGGCGCTTTTGGACCTAATCACGATTAAACCAAGCCGATCGTGCAAATTTTGTGCAATTCTGCCCATGCCACCAAAGACTTAATTAAAAGATCAAGATTCCTGTTGTTTAGCAAACCTATCTAAAGCTAGTTCAATTTTTATATCCAAACTAACGTGTATTCCAGATGACGTTAACTAAATTTAGTCCCTCATTCCGACTAACGGGATTGAGTATATCTAAATAATTAAACTTATATTATTTTTTATTATTCTCTCCGTGTTCCCATCCAGACTAGCAACGGGTTACCAGCGATCGACCTGCTAGGATTGCAGATGCAACAGTTTGTGAATCATGGGAACCTGAGGTTAGTCTACAGTGGACAGTGCAATAGGAACGGTGAGGATTTAGAGAACCATTGTCGAATGGCACTGACTTAAGGACACGCTTAACTCTGATCGCCCCCTTTTCTGGTATGCCCGTAGGGCTTTAAGCCCCCAACTTTGGGGGACTTTGAGGTTCGGCTCCCCCAGAATTGGGGGTTGGGGGGCGGTTCGGATTGTTATTTCAGTGACATTCAACCATTGTCCTCCTCCGATCACACTGTATCCTTCCCCCAATGACCGCCTTTGCCAATCGGCTTGAGCTATGGACAGCTTCGTTATTCCCAAAATTATTGCCCTGATTGTCAGTGTCACGGGTCTGCAAATTCGTGAACGCGATCAGGAATTACTCCAACGGAAGCTCCGCACTCGGATGCGAATGATTGGGGTCACGTCATTTGAAGAGTATTACCAACGCCTCCAGGCATCAGTAGCATTTTCGGACGATCGCATGGCTCAACCTCAAGCGATCTCCAGTGAGCAAGAGTGGCGTGAGTTATTGTGTTTATTGACCACGACTGAAAGTTACTTTTTTCGCGATAAGGGGCAGTTTTTGCTGTTAAAAGAACAGATATTGCCAGAAATTATTCGGACTAAACAACAATTAATTCATCAGCCATTCAAGAGCAGTTCAGCAACGCCAATTTCAGAAAAACCTGCTTTACGTGTGTGGAGTGCTGGATGTTCTACTGGGGAGGAAGCTTATTCGATCGCCATTCTGCTACAAGAATTAATTCCTAATTGGCAGGATTGGCATTTATTAGTATTGGGAACCGATATTAACCAGACTGCGATCGCGGCGGCTCAACGGGGATTTTATAGCCACTGGTCATTTCGCGATCCCGATCCATCCATCCGTAACCAGTATTTTCGGGAACATCGGGATGGTTGGGAAATTATGCCTAAACTTCGAGAGATTGTCAGTTTTCAATACGGTAATTTAGTCCAGGATTCAATTCCTAATATTACTCAAAGTCTCCATAATATAGATTTGATTGTCTGTCGCAATGTGTTTATTTACTTCGATCCTCACGCGATCGCGACAGTGCTAAAAAAATTCTATAACACTCTATTACCCCAGGGTTATTTAGTCACCGGACACACAGAACTATACGATCAGGATATTGATCAATTCCAGGTACGGGTATTTCCCCAGTCCGTTGCCTATCAAAAAGCTCAACCAGCTATCCCCCAACCCACCATTAGCCAACCTGACCCACTCAATCTGATTGCCCCTGTTCCCTCCTCGCCGGTTCTGTTACTCGAACAGCCACGCATCGATCACGCCGCCCCTTGCCATCCCGCTCCGTTAACCCATGGATGCGATCGCCTGACCAGTGTGACTGAAACCACCCCAACCAATTTAGCCACTATTTTCGCGCAGGCAGAACAGCTATTTGCCAATAAAGCCTATTTAGCCGCTTTAAAGATGGCAGAGCAGGTGATGGTCGTCGAACCCAATCATTTCCAGGCTCATTGTTTAACGGCTCAAGCCTATGCCAATTTAGGGGCATATTGTCAGGCAGAACAGGTCTGTCGTCAAGCGATTCAAATTAATCCATTAGCGATCGATCCCTACTACTTAATGGCTCAAATTGCGGAGGAAAAGGGAGATCTGGAAGGGGCAAAATTCATGCTCAAACGGATTATTTATCTTGACCCAGGTGCAGTTGATGCTTATTTAGAATTAGGCAGTTTGTATGAGCGAGAAAGGAATTCCGATCGGGCACGCAAAGTATGGGCTTCCGTGTTAGATGTGATTCAGCGACTTGATACCAATGCCTTCATTAATCGCAATCAGACCCTGACAGTGAGCGAAGTCCGTCAGCATGTTGAACGGTTAATTAACCAATAAACTCTCATTGGAGCCGGATCGCCTGACTGGTTTTATTGGAACTTTTGCTACATCCTATGAATTTTTGTCGCTTTTAGAGCGCCTGGGAATGGGTAGGGAAAACTGCAAATAGAGACCCTTTAGCAATCCACTTCAGTGGGTGAACGTATGTCGCCCCAACCCTATTTAATTTTTCAGTCCAACCATTCGCGCTACGGCATTGCCGCGTTGGCTGTGCAAGAAGTGTTTTTCCTTCCTGCTCTGAAAGCGATCGCTGAAGCTCCGGCTGACGTGGTTGGCGTATTAAATTTGCGCGGTGAAATCTTACCGGTTATGGACTTCAATCGCCGCCTGGGATATGCGCCCCAACCCTACCATCTCAGCGATAGCGTGATTGTGATCAAGTACCAAGATTTCCACCTGGGCATGATTGTGAATCAGATCAACGAAGTGCAAATGCTGGATATCACAGAAGCCAACTTAGATCTGACCTACGGACGGAAAACTGCCCCCTTAACCCAGCGATTTATTCAACAGGTACTCAATGTTGGTAACGATATTATTACCGTGTTGGACACAGAGCAACTGGTGCGCTACTCCGATCAAACTGTCATCTCTGAAGCGTACCAGGTTGATCCTATGCAGGGATTTGCCCCCGATGCAACCGCCCAGGAACAACTGATCTTTCAACAACGGGCAGAGAACCTGATTACTCAATCGACTACAGAAGATGCGACGGATTTGTTGCCCCTGGCGGTCGTGGGATTGCAAGGTGAATATTTTAGTTTGGGTCTGGAGGTTGTCCACGAGTTTACGGATGTCCAGAAGATCACGCCGATTCCCTGCTGCCCACCTCACATTGTCGGCAATATCAATCTCAGAGGCGAAATTTTGACGCTAGTTGATATTAGTCAGGTATTGAATTTACCCACCAATCAAATTGGCATTAGACCCAAGGCGATCGTGGTTCATTTAGATCATGTGGTGGTTGGCATCACTGTAGATGAAGTTTTGGATGTGGTGTATGTCCACCCGACCACAATTAAACCTGTGCCAGCCGCCGTCTCAGCTACTCACGATGAATATCTCCAGGGAATTGTGCCATTCCAAGAAAACATCATGAGTATCCTGGATTTATCCAAAATTTTATCTAAGGGAAATTTAATTGTTGATGAAGAGGCTTAACGGCAAATGTGCCGATCTGGATAAAAATCAGACCGTTGAGAACCATGAGTGTAGAGTTCTATGAAGACAAATTTTAAGCTCAGTCGTGTTGTCCAGCCAGGATTCAGTTCGGTATTTATCGTGATCGTGGTAGTAGGCATCGTTTCCAAATTCGCCAACGATCGCTGAATTGAGGCGAACCAGTGGGTAGCCCATACCGACAACATAGAAGCTGATTTACTTTATGTTCACTAATTTATGAGATTAGACCTCACTACTAGTACCAGGTCTGTTAACAAGGGGAGAAGATAACATTATGTCTAGTCGAACTCAAGCTTGGAAACTACGGTATTGGATTATCTTAGGCTATTGCATTCCGATCGCGCTGACGGCTCTATCCTCTGTTGTTGTATTCTCTTCTGTCCAGATCGTCAAAGAGAAATCAGTTGAGTTACAACACTCTAGCAAGGTGAACCAAAAGATCAATGATCTAAAAACAGATGTGCAGATCCGTTCCAGATCAATGCGTGGATACTTGCTTCAGAAAGCACTGGGTTCGGCAGAAACCTACAGAGAGACAAAATTGCGTCTCGGAGAAACCATACAAAAGCTGGATAACATCATTCGAGATCCGCAACAAAAGCGAAATTTACAGCAATTTTTGCCATTGCTCCAAGATATCCAAACGCTAGATCAGGAACTATTCGCTCTGGTTGATCAAGGTAAACCAGCCCAGGCAAGAGAGTACTGGAAAAGCATTAATGAACGTGAACGCATGATCGCTATATCCAGAGTTCTGGATGACATGGTTAACCGAGAAACTGAGATTGTTCATACCGCAGAAATCGCTGGACAGCAGGCATTAGAAAACCTATTAGTCACCATTTTGACAACTACTGGATTATCGATCGGGATTGCGATCGGTTTAGGTACCTGGATTATTCGTAAGATTGTGCAGCAAATTAACCAGTCTGCCACCGCCATTTCCAGTTCCACCAATGAAATCGCGGTCAGTGTAGAACAACAGGAACGTACAGCCAATCAACAGGCTGTCTCCGTGAATCAAACCACAACGACGATGGATGAACTGGGGGCATCATCCCGGCAATCGGCTGAACAAGCAGAAGCGGCGGCAACCGGAGCCCGTCAGGCACTCACCTTAGCGGATGTGGGCAATAATGCAGTGGCGCGATCGATTGATGGTATGGCAACGTTAAAGAACAAAGTTGGGGCGATCGCGGCACAAATTTTGCGCTTAAGTGAACAGACCAGCCAGATTGGCAGTATTTCGGGCTTAGTCAGTGATTTAGCCAATCAGACCAATATGCTGGCACTGAATGCGGCAGTCGAAGCGGTACGAGCCGGAGAACATGGTAAAGGCTTTTCTGTGGTTGCCAGTGAAATCCGCAAATTAGCCGACCAAAGCAAAAAATCGGCGGAGAAAATTAACCTCCTGGTTGCGGATATCCAAACCGCCATTAATTCCACGGTGATGGTAACAGATGAGGGCACAAAGACGGTGGAAGAAGGAGTGAAAATCGCCCAACAAACGGCGGAATCCTTCTCTGGCGTAACGGACGCAGTCAATAATGTCGTTCTGAATAGCCAACAGATTTCTCTGAATGTGAAACAACAAGCGATCGCTATTCAACAGGTGGTTGATGCGATGAATGCACTCAATATCGCGGCGCGAGAAACCGCTAATGGAATGGGTCAAGTCCGAATTGGGACGCAACAGTTGAATGAAACCGCCGCTAATCTAAAGGCGAGTGTATAACACATGGGCTTAAATGCATGGCAAGAGGATAGGAGCAATGAGAATTGATGATGAAGAACTGCGTGAAATTTTCAAAGTCGCTAGTGAAGAGCATTGGCAAAACCTGGATCAAGGCTTGCTCCATTTGGAAAAGTATCCTGCTGATCAAGCTACGCTAGAAGCATTGATGCGGGAAACCCATTCCCTCAAAGGGGATGCCAATATGCTGGGGTTAAAGGACTTAGGGACATTAGCTCACCAAATGGAGCATATTTTAGGCAGGATTAAACGGGGAGAGGAGACGTTTTCTGCCCAGTTGGGCGATCGCCTCAGTCATGGTTTGGTCGCGATTCGTAAACTGATTGACGAAGCGGTTACTGGAGAATCAGCAGGCGTAAATGCCTTTTATGTGCTGGCAGAGTTGATGGGGGCAGGTGGGAGTTCGGTTGAGCCGGTATCGTCTGAAGATGGGGGAGGTAGGGAAGATGGGGGGGAGGCAACGATCGCGGCGATCGGGAGACAGCCGGAGGTGATGGCGGAAGTTACCGGAGTCGGATCAGAAGTAGGGTTAGAACCGATTGCTGTGGCTACGAATGGTCAGTCGGTGGCGGCGATCGTTGAGTCTGCTCCGGAGGATCTCGTCACGCTGAGGCAAATGGATACTCCAGCAACGACACTCACTTTTATCGCTCAACCCTCTGTGGAGTCTATTGCACCATCAAAAACTCCAACGACAACTTCAACGACAACGACAACGGATTACCATATTGAAACGATTCGAGTTCCCACTCGCAGTTTGGATGAGTTGATGACTCAAGCTGGGGAACTGACCGTCAATAAGATTCGGATTGCTCATCGGCTCGGAGAAGTAGAAGCGATCGCGAATTTGTGGGAAGAACGCAGTCGGGATTTACTCCGACATCAATATAATGAAACTCATTTAGAACAATTTAGTACCTTAATTCATCAATTACGGCGATCGCTGGCGGATGATACCGCGCGGTTAGAGCAGATCAGCACCAACCTGGAAGAGGAAATTCGTACATTACGGCTATTGCCTCTGGCGACCCTATTTAATTTGTTTCCTCGGTTAGTCCGGGATTTGGCACGACAGGAAGAAAAACAAATTGAATTAGTCATTGCCGGTGGAGAAACGAAAGCGGACAAACGAATTTTGGAGGAGATGCGCGATCCGCTGATGCATATCCTCCGGAATGCGGTTGATCACGGGATTGAACCGCCCCAGGAACGGCAACGCCAGGGTAAACCGAGCACTGCCACAATTCAGCTACGTGGCTATCAAACTCCTACCCATGTTGTGATTGAGGTGAGTGATGATGGACGGGGATTAGACCTGGAGAAAATTAAACAAACCGCCCTTAAACGGGGAATTTGCAGCGAAGAAGATTTAGCGACAATGTCTACCAGCCAAATCCAGACGTTAATTTTTGCCCCCGGATTTTCTACCCGCACGTTAGTAACGGAAGTCTCAGGGCGGGGCGTGGGTCTGGATGTGGTGCAAACCCATGTCGATCGCTTAAAGGGGGCGATTCAGGTGGAATCACTGCCCGGTCAGGGGTGTACGATTCGTTTGCAACTGAGTATGACGCTGGCGACGGCTCATGTCCTAATTGTGTCGGTTGGCGGGGAATCCTACGCTATTCCCGTGGAGGCGGTCGAAACGGCTTGCCTGGTTCAAACAGATAGCATTTTCACGATCGAAGGTCGGGATACCATTCTGCATGATGATCAACCGGTTTCAGTGGTTCATCTCGCTGAGATTTTGGAGTTACCTCCTCCACCTCTGCCCAAACTCGGCAATTCACCAACTACATTTGCCTGCTTAATTCTCAAGGCGGGACTGAAAGTTGGCAGCCAGTCGGTGCAAGAGAATGCCAATACTCGATTAGGGGTATTTGTGGATGCGTTAGTGGATGAACAGGATGTAGTCTTGAAACCGCAGAGCCAATTACTCAAGCGGGTACGAAATATTTCTGGAGCAACCATTTTGGGGACGGGACGGGTTTGCATGGTCTTGAACCCGATCGATTTGTTTAAGTCTATGCGTCGCCTGTACCAGGGACATCCGACTAGAGCTTCGTTCCAAGCCGTTGAATCCACTCGCAAACTGGCGGTTTTGTTGGTGGAAGATTCGATCGCCACCCGTACTCAGGAAAAACGCATTTTGGAATCGGCGGGATATGAGGTGGTGACTGCCGTGGATGGCTTAGATGGCTTGAATAAACTGCAATCACGATCGTTTAATGCCGTCATTTCAGATGTGCAAATGCCCAATTTAAGTGGTTTAGAATTAACCGCCCAGATTCGCCAACATCGGGAATATAACGAGCTACCGATTATTTTAGTGACAACACTGGCGAGCGAAGATGATAAACGCCGAGGTGCAGAAGTTGGTGCCAATGCCTATATCACGAAAAGTAGTTTCAATCAGGAGGTGCTGCTTGAAACCTTACGACGTTTGATTTAAGCGGGAAGAGGAAATTTCAATTTACAAATAAGGATGTGCTATGGATGTCAATGAATTAATTAAGCGTTATCAAGCTGGAGAGCGAGATTTTTCTGGGGTGAATCTAGTTGGAGCTAATTTAAGTGGAGCTAATCTAGCGGATATTAATCTGACCGAAGCCTCCCTGGGTTCTGCTAATTTAAGTCGAGCCAACCTGACGAATGCCAATCTTAACCATGCCTTTCTCTACAGTGCCGACCTCAGCTATGCCAAATTAGGAAATACAAGCTTAAACAATGTTGATCTAACTAAAGCAAATCTATCGGGCTGTTTTTTAGTCAACGCTGATCTAACCGAGGCTAAGATTAGTGGTGCGACTCTGAAAGGGGTAAATTTGCGACAGGCAAATCTCAGCCGCGTCAATCTATGTGGAGCCAATTTAAGTGACATTAACTTACGATCGGCAAATCTGACTGATACCAACCTCAGTTGGACTAATTTAACCGGAGCCAGGCTCAGTGGAGCCAATTTGTCTGGGGCAAAATTGTTGGGAACTAAATTAAACCGCGCCTTTCTCAATGGGGTTGATCTGAGTGGAATGGATCTGGATGGAGCCGATTTAAGTGAAGCCAAACTGAGTGGAGTTAACTTTACTCAAGCAAACCTAGCGGTAGCCAATTTAAGTGATTCCTACCTGAGAGTCGCCTTACTCATCCAGGCGAATTTACATGCTGCCAACCTCAGTCAAGCCTCGTTGATTCGAGCCGACCTGACCGGAGCTGACCTGAGCAAAAGCTTTTTAGAACAGGCAGACTTAACGGAAGCAAACCTGCAAGGAGCCAATCTCAATGGTGCTAAACTCTATCATGCCAAGTTAATTGGAGCTTGCTTGAAAAATGCTTATTTATGGGCAGCTAAATTGGAACGGAGCAACTTGGAACGCGCCAATTTAGCGGGAGCAAAACTGCAAGGAGCCAACTTAGCTGGAGCCAGCTTAATCGATGCCGCGTATGACGCAGAGACAAAGTTTCCCACTGAGTTAAAGCCAGTCACTTCATCGGTTCAGTTCGCTCGCAATTAAATCTTTGTAGGAAAGATTTTGGGTCGTGAAAACAATCCACGCTATCCTCAAAATACTCTGTTTTTCTTCGTCGATCGCCACGACGAAACCATAGGTGTTGGCATGGTAAGTTACCCCATTCGTGTGCTGTTGGTTGAAGACTCTCCCGTGGCTTTAACCATCCTCAAGCGTATTTTCGCCAGTTCGCCGGAGGTAGAAGTGGTGGGAACTGCTCGGAATGGCATCGAAGCCCTGGAACTGATTCCTCAAGTGAATCCTCAGGTCATTTGCACCGATCTGCACATGCCTAAAATGAATGGGCTTGAACTCACACAGGAAGTCATGGCACGCTATCCTCGTCCCATTCTAGTGATCAGCACGTCAGTTCAAACCGAAGACACGCAAACTGCCTTTCAATTACTGGAGGCAGGGGCATTAGATTTGTTTCCAAAACCACTAGCCGGTCTGCCGTCAGAATATGAGCAGATGAAACAGGATCTGATTACCCGAATTCGAGTGTTGGCAGGAGTTTCTGTCTTCACCCAACATCGATCGCGATCGTCCGCCAAACCTGCCCCTGCAACAAGTTACCCCGATCGGGCAAACCATCAGCCAGCCCATTTTCCAACCCTGGCATCAGCCGCGCCTGTGCCGATCGGTGATATCCGGCTTCCCCGCATCTTGGCAATTGGCGCTTCTACCGGCGGGCCCCAGGTGTTATATAACCTCCTGTCCCGCTTGCCAGCCAACTTCCCCTTACCCATTCTCTGTGTCCAACATATTAGTGAAGGATTTCTCCAGGGCTTAGTGGACTGGCTCAACTCCGGTTGTGCATTATCGGTGACGATCGCGCAGCCGGGAATCTTACCCCTACCGGGCACAGTGTACTTTGCCCCAGAACGAGTCCATCTAGAAGTTAATCATCAAGGTCGATTTACCCTGGTCGATACTCTACCGGTTGATGGTCATCGCCCCTCGGTCACCGTTTTGTTTAAATCGGTGGCGACCTACTACCGTCGAGCCACGATCGCGGTATTGCTCACGGGCATGGGACGGGATGGGGCAGCGGGAATGCAAGCGATCGCCCAAATGGGTGGAGTTACGATTGCCCAGGATGAAGCCAGTTGTATTGTGTTTGGCATGCCGCGAGAAGCGATCGCCCTAGGGGCGGCTCAACATATCTTACCTGCTACTGACATTGCTCCCTGGTTGTTGAAAAGACTACAACCGGCATAACGGCATTTGATTAGCCTGAATGAATAAAAATCTGAGGTTCTTCCAAAAGAGGGAGAATTTTTTATGGCATTTGACAGACGGTAAAAAAACTAGATGCCGATTAAATATTATGCAGGGTAACAATGTGAGTTTCAACACCAGTAATTAAAACAGGGATAGGAGAGAAGATTATTATGGCAAGTCGGTTTTTCTCAACCACGATCGCGCTGACATGTTTGAGTGCTTTAATAGGCTCACCCGCATTGGCACAAACGGAACTTAGACCGATCGCTCAGCAAAATACCCAGCAGAACTCTGCTGCACCACAAATTGATAGTTTTACCGTTGAGCCAGTGAGTCAATTGAGCCCTGGAACAGAGTTAACTTTTACGTTGCAAGGTACACCGAATTCCCGCGCTAGTATGACGATCGGGAATCTTGCCCGCAATCTGCCTATGCGAGAAGTTGAACCGGGAGTATATGAAGGACGGTATGTGATTCGGACGACGGACTCGCTGACAGCGGATACAGTGGTGCGAGCCAATCTACAACGGGGCGATCAAATTACCAGTGCCCGACTACCCCAATCGTTAACGGCGGCTACTGGCACAAACACCACCCAAGGCGCTCAATCGGGGAATCAATCGACCCAAGCTCTGGCAATCAATAGCTTTAGCGTAGACCCGGTACAACAGCCAGATCCCGGTACGGTACTGAACTTCACCTTAACGGGTACTCCCAATGCCAGAGCCACGTACTCGATCGAAGGCATTACCTACAACCAACCGATGCAGGAAGTGTCGCAGGGCAATTATCGGGGGCAATATGTAATTCGGCGGCAGGATGATTTCTCGAATGTCAACAATCGGGTGACGGCTAGCCTGCAAGCTGGCAATCAAGTTGCCCGAGCGCAATTGGATCGCAACCTATTCGCCAGTAGCGGCACAACCAACCCCAATACAACTCAACTGCCTTTAGAAGTGCTGAGTCCGCAAAATAACAGTCGAGTTGGAGGGACGGTGGAAGTGCGGGGACGGAGTTTGCCCAACACTACGGTAGACGTAAATGTGGAGGCAAGCACCTCATTAGCGGGAGTTGTTGGTCTCAATCGCAACGTGTTTAATCGCACTATTTCCACCGATGCCCAGGGGAATTTCAGCTTTAGCTTCCGTCCGATCGTGCCGGTTCCAGGAACTCGCTATAACGTTAGTCTGAGTGCCACCAATGGCAACCAGCGCAATGAACAAAGCCTGGTACTGATCCAGCAATAACAGGCTTTCACTCCAGGTGATCTCATTGAGATGGCTGTAGGCATGATGTTGTCCTACAGCCACTTTTGTCTTAGCGGCGATTATTCCCAGCCTAAGGGCGGCTCAACGATCGTTTGTTCCGCTTTCCCCGTTCGGACACCCGGTTTGTTCACAATCTGGATACTTGTGGCTTGCAACCCATTTTTACCCTCGGTTGCCGCGAATCGTACCCCTGTGCCCACTTCCAGGCGATCGAAATCTCCGTGTAGCACACTATGGCGATGGAAATAAATCTCTTCCCCTTCTAGCGTCTTAATAAAGCCGTAATCCGCTTCTGGATATAATGTGGTGACTAACGCTGCCGTTTCCTGGATGCCGCTACCCTTAGCCTTTTCGCTCTCCCGTTGTTGCCGAGTTAATTCTTTTAGCTGCCGTTCTATTTTGCTGAAGGCATCCCGAATCACCGTATCAATATCGGGATACTGAGTGCGATCGCCAGGATGACTATCCGCTACTAACTCATGGTTAGGTGGTACGGTGAGATCAATTCGGACGCGAAATGGTGAACCCTGTTTAGGGCGATCGTGAATTTTTTCCAGGACAATTTGGCAGTTACTAATGTAGTCACATAAGCGCTCTAGTCTGGCAACCTTCTCGTGAATTAATGCTTCGATCGCAGCCGTTTTCTCAACATCTCGGTAAGTAATCTCTAGTGCTACTTGCATCTCCTATCTCCTGATCATCTGCTCTGATTTAACCGCTATAGGCAACAACTGAGATCTAAATCGATATCATGTTGGGGCTAGAAAAAGTAATTTTTATCCTCTTACAGTGCCCATCCATTGCTGATTTAGCGCTGTTAAATCTATCTCCACTTCACCTTGCTCAAGACACCGGGGAAAAACCTCAATCTCAGGTTATAGATATTGACTGACGATTGGGCCATGATAGAAGGCTAGTATCTATGATCAAATTCAAACTCCCGTAATAATGGGTTGGCTCTAGGGACTCGTCACAGGTCATCAGCCAGTATTCAGCTATATGTTGTTGAGAGATAATACAACTCAATGACTAATTGTTACAGTTCTTCAGTGAAAAGATAAATTAACTACAAACATGGGTATTTAAAAAATATTGGGTTGTGCTATTAATCGCGATCGTGCCGCAAGTTCGCTAGTTATGAAAACCGTGTTTCCCGATGATGAAGTCGAGAGATTGGCAACGCTCTATCACTATCACATCCTTGATACTGAGCCGGAGCCTGTCTTTGATGACCTCAGCTACCTAGCTGCCCAAAGCTGCCAGACCCCGATCGCCTTAATCACGTTGGTCGATCGGGAACGAGTCTGGTTCAAATCTCAACTCGGTATCTCGCTGACAGAACAATCTCGCGATCGCGCCTTTTGCGCCTATACCATCCTGCAAGCTCAGCCATTGATTGTGGAAGATGCACTGGCAGACGATCGATTTATCGAATTTCCGCTGCTGGTAGAGGAGCGACCCATCCGGTTTTATGCGGGAGTTCCTTTAATGACATTGACGGGGATGCCGTTAGGAACCCTGTGCGTTATGGACTATATCCCTCGCCAGCTCACCCCCAAGCAAATCACTGTCCTGGAAGTCATCAGTCGTCAGGTCATCCATCACTTAGAGGCACGACACTCCCAAGAACGGGCATTAGTGCCCCTCTCGGGCGTTAATTCCTATGCCTTGCAAACCGTCTGTGCCGTCAATGAACAACTTTGTCCCGAGCAGGATTTACGGCAAACCCTGAAGGATTTAGCTGATTTTAAATTTGCCCTGGATGCGTCTTCGATCGTTGCCATCACTGATCACAAAGGAATGATTCAGTACGCTAACGATAAATTTTGTGAAATTTCTGGGTACAGCCAGGATGAACTATTGGGACAAGACCATCGACTGATTAATTCGGGCTACCACCCTAAACAGTTCTTTCAACAACTTTGGCAAACCATTTCTCAGGGTAAAGTTTGGAAAGGTGAACTGAGAAATCGGGCGAAGGATGGCAGTATTTATTGGGTTGATACCACGATCGTCCCGTTTCTGGATGCCCAGGGTCACCCCTATCAATACATGGCGATTCGTAGCGATATTACCGATCGCAAATTAGCCGAAGAATCGGTGCGGCAACAAGCTCGGCGGGAACGTTTAGTGGCAGAAATTGCCCAACGGATTCGGCAATCGCTGGATCTGAATCAAATCCTTGATACTACGGTGTCTGAGGTGCGGCACTTTCTGCAAACCGATCGCGTGTTAATTTTCCAATTTGAGTCAGACTGGAGCGGTGTCGTTGTTGTGGAATCTGTGGAGCCGACCTGGCAACCGATCTTAGGGGCAACGATCGCAGATTCTTTCTTTAAGGATGCCACCCGGCGGCAAGCCTATGAACAAGGACAGATTCAAGCCGTTACCGATATTCATACCTCGGGCTTAACCCCCTGCCATATCGATTTATTAGCTCAGTTTCAGGTGCGGGCGAACTTAGTAGTGCCCATTCTGCAAGAGCAAACCCTGTGGGGACTGTTGGTGGCTAACCATTGCTCTGCCCCCCGTGTATGGCAACCCTTAGAAATCAATTTATTGAAACAGTTAGCCACCCAAGTAACGATCGCGATTCAACAATCCCAACTCTACCACCAGGCTCAATTAGAGTTAGCGGAACGGCAATCCGCAGAACAGAAAGTGCATGAGCAGGCGGCATTATTAGATGTGGCAACGGATGCCATTTTGGTCTGCGATCTGGATCACCATATTTTGTTTTGGAATAAAGGAGCAGAACGACTTTATGGTTGGCAGAAACAGGAGGTGCGGGGCAGTTCGGTTAACGAAACACTGTATCTAGACACTCCCGCGATCGCCCAGGAGATATACCAGATTGTCTATGAACAAGGAGAATGGCAGGGAGAATTACAGCATGTCACCAAGGTCGGTAAAGAAATTACTGTGGAAAGTCGCTGGACTTTAGTGCGGGATGCGTTAGGAAAACCCAAAGCCATTTTAATGGTCAATACTGACATCACTCAAAAGAAATTATTAGAGCGACAATTTTTGCGATCGCAACGGATGGAAAGTATTGGTACTCTGGCGGGAGGCATTGCCCATGATTTAAATAATATTCTGGCTCCAATTCTGATGTCAGTCCAGCTATTAAAACTACAATTTCCAGAAGGACAGGGACAACAATGGTTAGAAATTGTCGAAAGTAGTGCTAGACGCGGTAGTGAGTTAATTAAGCAAGTTTTATCTTTTGCGCGAGGACTAGATGGAGAGCATGGAATTTTACAAATTCGCCATTTAGTCACAGAGATTAAAAAAATTGCCGAAGAAACTTTTCCCAAATCCATGCAAATTTGTACGAATCTTTCACGGGATTTATGGGCTATTTGTGGGGATGCCACTCACTTACATCAGGTGTTAATGAATTTATGCGTGAATGCCCGTGATGCCATGCCTAATGGGGGCACTCTCTGTATTGCGGCGGAGAATTTGTTTGTGAATGAGACGGATGCTCAATTACATATTGATGCCCGTATCGGCGCGTATGTTGTGATTACGGTGACAGATACAGGCGTTGGGATTGCACCTGACATCCTCGATCGCATTTTTGAGCCATTTTTTACCACGAAAGAAGTGGGCAAAGGTACAGGCTTAGGACTTTCGACCGTGATTGGCATTATTAAAAGCCATCAGGGCTTCATCACCGTCTCCAGCAAGTTAGGGAAAGGTACGCAATTTAAGGTATTTCTTCCTGCCGTGGAGGAAGCCAGCGCTGACTTAGAAGCTGAACTGGAGTTGCCTGCCGGAAACGGAGAACTGATTCTGGTCGTTGATGATGAAGCACCGATTCGGGAAATAGCCAGGAATTCCTTGAAAACCTATAACTATCGGGTTTTGACTGCCAATGATGGGGTAGAAGCGATCGCCCTCTATGCCCAATATCGGGATGACATCCGGCTGGTATTAGTGGACATGATGATGCCCCTGATGGACGGAGCCAATACGATCCGAGCCTTGAAAAAGATTAATCCTCAGAGCAAAATTATTGGATCAAGTGGCTTAGTCTCCAGTCTGCCGTTGCCCGAAGCCAAACTGATCGATGCCCAAGCTTTTCTGCCCAAACCTTACACCATGCAGGAACTGTTACAAACTATCCATAATTTGCTTCAAGAGGATTAACGCTGGCTTATTCCGCGATCGCCCCGCCACAGGAACTACCAGCCCCCGCCGTACAACCAAAACAATGCCGTCCGGTGATAATTTGGCGTTGCTTTAGCGTGTGATAATCAAAATCCCGAATATGGAGAGGAGATTGGTGAGCCGATTGACACTCTAGATCGAGCATTTGATTAAAGTCACAATCAAATAACCGCCCATCCCAGGACACCGACAGCGTATTGCGGCACATCAGCCCCGCGATCGTCGCTGGGTTAAACGCATTCACCAACCGTTCCAGGTAAGCTTGTAAATTCCCCGATTGCTCTAACCACTCCAAATATCGCGATATTGGCATATTATTCAGCGCAATCAAGCGATCGAAGGTAATGCCATGATGCTTGAGTAAGCCAGCTTTCCATTCTTGTTCCAGGCTGGCTTGATGACTGGCAAGAAACGCTCCCACGGGATTACTCACTAACGTCAGCTGCCGATCGGGATCTCCCTGTCCATAGCCCACCGCATTTAACCGTTGTAACGCTGCGATCGATTTTTCAAATGTGCCATCCCCCCGTTGGGCATCGGTATTTCGTTGGCGATAGTGGGGCAAGGAGCAAACAATCTCTACCCCCTGTGCCGCTAACCAGGCAGGCAAATCCTGCATCGTCGGTAACAGCAACACCGTGAGATTGCAGCGATCGATCACCCGTTTACCCCGGAATACACACTGCTCGACCAGATAACGAAAGTGGGGATTCAGTTCCGGTGCGCCCCCGGTTAAATCTACTGTATGGGCAGGAGTCTGATCTAACGCTCGCAGACAGGCTTCTATCGTGTCACGGCTCATTACCTCCTGGGTGCGATCGGGCCCCGCATCCACATGACAATGGCGACAGGTCATATTGCAGAGTTTGCCGACATTAATCTGAAAAATCTCTAATTCAGCCGGTTGCAGCTCTAACCAATTGTGGGCAGCGAGGGTTGCCTGAAAATTGCCCTGGTGAGGTAGCCCTGCCAGATCAACGGCAGCTAAGGTCGATTGCTGATAGTGACTGGAGGCTAAAGGCGATTGTCGCCGCTTCAGAGACACGGTGGGTTTTGGGCCTGCCGCCGGATGGTTGAGATCCAATGGTTCAATCAGTTCTGCCAGCGATGGCTGGATTTCTTTAGACATAGAATTGCTTGGCGATGAACACTCAACGTTAACCGTAGCGCAACCGCCCTCAGAAAACAGCGAGGTGAGGCAGGAAAAAGTGGCTATGACGATCGTCTATGATCGCCACTCACACTAATCCCGATCGCAGTGCCACCACGGCTGCCTGGACGCGATCGTCCACCGATAGTTTATTCATAATGCCCCGCACATGGGTTTTGATCGTATTGGGGCTGAGATAAAGAGCTTCGGCAATTTCAGTATTATTTTTACCTTCCACCAAAAGTTTCAGGACATCCAACTCCCGTTCCGTTAAATCGCCAATCGGTCGATCGGGTGCCGGTGGTTTTAAGTTTTCCATCACCAACCGGGCAATCTGCGGATCGAGATAGGTAGCACCTGCCTGAGCCGCCGCGATCGCCACCAATAGCTGATCAATACTGGCACCTTTGACACAATAGGCATCGGCTCCACTCGCCAGGGCTGCCAGCACCTCGGTTTCAGCCGTATGGGAGGTCAACATGACGATGCGTACTGAAGGCAACTGCTGCTTAATCTGCTGCGTCGCGGCAATGCCATCCAGTCGGGGTAGCCCAATGTCCATAATAATCAGATCGGGTCGGTGAGTCAGAGCCGAACGCACTCCCAGATAGCCATCTTCGACAATTTCGACCACTTCAAACTGCGGCTGAGAGGATAGCATCCGCTCTAATCCCAGTTGGATCATGGGATCATCTTCCACCACCAGAATTTTTAAGGATGCAGCCGTTGAGTCCATAAGCGAGTCCGCGACAGTTGACACAATTTTATCTCAGGAGACAAATTAACCCATGCTGAAATACTAATATTAACGGCATAATGGTAGCGTAAACCAAAATCGTGACCCTGCACCAGGAGTGCTATCAACCCCAATCTCGCCACCATGAGCCGTAATAATCTGCCGACATAGATATAAGCCCAAGCCCAAGCCTACCGTTCGGCGGGTCGTTTGCCCCCGTTTATACAGGTCAAACATCATGGCACATTGGTCAGGTGGCATCCCTTCCCCATCATCTCGCACCGTACAGCAAATCATCTTGGCGGGGTGGTGTTGCTCTGGCGAGGATGGCTGCCCCAGCATAAGTTCCGCCGTCAGCGTCAGGGTTAAACCGGGAGGATTGTGCTTAAGCGCATTCATCACCAGATTTTCATACACGCGCCACAGTTGATTGGGATCGGCGTTCACAGCCGGTAAGTCAGGTGGAATGCAAGTATGTAACGTCGCTTCATTTTTCAGCAGCAGCGTTTCCCAGTCCGCCGTGATCTGATGTACCAGGTCAGCAATCTTTACAGGTTGTAGATGTAAGGAAACGCCAGCAACTTCATTCGCCTGAGTTTCTAGCAGGGAGTTAATTAACGTCAGTTGTCGATCGTGACTTTGGATCATGCGTTGCAACACCGATCGCGGCACTATCACACTTCCATCATTTCGTTCCGCCTCCTCCAGCAAACTTTGTAACACCATTAAGCCACCCGTCACCGGATTACGCAGATCATGGGAAACCGCATGGAGAAATACTTGTAGCGCCTCTTGAGCCTTCTGACGATCGTGGATTTCCTGTTGTAATTGTTGATTTTGTGCCTGGAGTTGATCCTGGAGTTTTTGAATTGCTAAATGAGTTTGAATCCGAATCAAGACTTCATCGATTTCAAAGGGTTTGGTGATGTAATCCACGGCTCCCACCTGAAATCCCTGTACCTTATCAAAGGTTTCGGTCAGCGCCGTCATAAAAATCACGGGAATTGCCTGAGTCGTAGGATTTGCCTTCAGCCGCCGACAGGTTTCAAATCCATCAATTCCGGGCATCATCACATCCAACAAAATCAAATCCGGTTGAGCATAGAGAATTTGCGCGATCGCGCTTTCGCCATCTTGCGCCACCCGTAACTTGTAACCCGAATCGCGGAGTGCCGCTACTAAAATGTTTAAGTTGGTGGGATTATCATCAACTAACAAAATTACGCTGGCGGATAAGGCTTCAGATTTCATAGGTATGGGTAGATCAACGGTTATTGATGGGAAGGATTCTGACTGACCTGTTGCACCTGAAGTAACAACTCCTGAATTTGATTAACTTGAAAAGCTTGCGCCAATCGATAGACCTGAGAGGTCAAGGGGGCTAATTCCGGTTGAGCTTGTTCGATCTGCATTGCCCGTTCTTGCAGTTCTAGCACAGCCCCCATTCTGGCAAGCTCTAACAATTCTGCTAACACTATCGGTGCCGGGTAAGTTGAGAGGGTAAGCACGATCGCAGCAGCTGGTGCTTCGCGATCGTCAGTGTCAACGCTGACTGCCTCTAGCTCAATCGCTGGTTCCGTCTCATATTCCCATTCCAATGCCAGCAATCGCTCCAACATCGCCAATAATTCCTTCACCCGAATGGGTTTCGACAGGAAGGCATCGCACCCCACATTTAAACTTGCCTGTTGATCATGTTCAAAGGCACTGGCAGACGCTGCAATAATCACAATATCCTGCGTCTCTGGCGATCGGCGTAACCGTCGAGTTGCCTCAAACCCATCCATCACGGGCATCACCAGATCCATAAAAATTATATCGGGTTTGAACTGAGCCGCTTTTTCCAGGCTATCTAACCCATTCACTGCTTCAATTAACTCAAATCCCAGGGGCGCTAACAAATTTACCAGAACGGCTCGATTCTCTGGTCGTTCATCTACGACCATTACCGTCCGTCGTCTACCGCGATAACCGATAATCTCCCGCGATCGAGGACGAGTCGGATCACGCCACCCCGGTGCTGCCACAACGTCTAACTCAAACCAGAAGGTACTCCCTTGCCCCAAAACGCTACTCACCTGCAATTCGCTTGCCATCATTTCTACCAGCTTGCGACTAATCGATAAGCCTAATCCTGTGCCTTCATACATGCGGCGACGATCGCCTACCTGTTGAAAGGGCAGGAAAATATCGGCTAGATCCTCAGAGGCAATGCCGATGCCGGTGTCTTCGATTTGGAAGCGGAGGCGGGAGGGGGAAGATGAGGGAGAGGGGGGGATTATGCCGACTTTGAAGGCAACGCCGCCGTGATCGGTAAATTTGATCGCGTTACTGAGCAGGTTAATTAATACTTGGCGCAGGCGTTGTTCGTCACCGCGAATCGCCGTGGGTAAGGCAGTTAATTCTTCGTAAATGAAGCTGATGCCTTTTTGTTCGGCTCGGAGATGGAAAATATCGGCGATCGCTTTCAAAAAGTTTGGTAAATGAAATTCGTTGAGATGCAGTTCCAGGCGACGGGCTTCGATTTTGGATAAATCCAGGACATCGTTGATCAAGGTCAGGAGATGTTCGCCACACTGGTAAATCGTATCAATGCCTTGATGGAATGAAGCAGGCAGCGTTTTAGTGCGTTTGAGGATTTGGGCATAACCCAGAATGCCGTTGAGGGGAGTACGCAGTTCGTGGCTCATGTTTGCCAGGAATTCGCTTTTGGCGCGGTTAGCCACTTCAGCCGCTTCTTTCGCCTGTTGCAGTTCAACTTCGGCTGTTTTGCGATCGGTAATATCGCGCACGACCCACACCACCGATTCCGTATCAATCGGTGAAACACTGGCACTAAACCAGGTCAAGCGATCGCGAATAGTAAGACAATATTCGGCTTTCACGGTTTGTTGGGTTTGGAGCGCTTGGCGCAGATACCCCATAAAGGCAGTAGCGGTTTCGGCTGGCAAAATGTCGTACAGGGTTTTGTTGAGGGTTTCGGCGATCGGTCGATATAACAAGCCCGTTGCTTTAGGCGTGAAGATTTTCCGACAGCGTCCCTGGATGTCCCGCACCAGCACCAGATCTTCCATCGCGGCAAATAACGCCCGCATCTCTGCATTGGCCGCCTGTAACGCCTCCTCTGCCCGTTTCCGCGCTGTACCATCGGTTGCGACCGACAGAATTTCGATTAATTGTCCCTGGTCATCCCAAATGGGTTTGTTTGCCCAGGATAACCAGACGCGATCGCCATTCCGCCGAGTATTCTCGTTTTCATTCACTAGATAGTGTTCCGGATTCGTGCAAATATCCTGAATGAGTTCCTGCAAGTCGCGCCCGGAGGTTTCCGTCAGAGGCACGATCGTGCCAATAATGTTTTGCCCCAGAATTTCGGTGGCTGGGTAATCAAAGAAGCGCTGTCCATAGTCATTCAGGAATAGCACCTGTCCGGTGGCTGACCAGCGAATGATAATGCAATTGGCGGTTTGTACTAAGTCACGATATTGAGCTTCACTCGCCTGTAGGGCTTCACTGGCAAGCTGCCGTTCCAGTTCTGCCTGTTTACGGGCTGTGATGTCATTGCTAACAAACAGGACGCAGGATTGCCCATCTAATTCAATCACTTCCGCCGATAATAAAACTGTGACTGTTTCACCCGTTTTTTTCTGAAAATCGATTTCCAAGTTATGGATCATGCCATCTCGGTGTAACTGCTCCATCACCTGATTTGTATCATTGGGATGCACCTGAAAATTCAACTCTTCTACGGTCTTGCCAAGCACTTCAGATGCCGTATAACCAATCAATCGCAAATGACTATGATTGGCTTCTAAAATTCGCCCTTCCTCCAGTGTGATCAATAGAAACGGTACGGGTGACGATCGAAAGATTTTAGAGAACTTATCTTCCGACTGCCGCAGGGCGATCGTGCGTTCTTCGACTCGCCGTTCCAGTTCCGCTTTAATCGCTTCTAAACCGGCAAACGATTGATGTAATTGTTCTGCCATCCAGTGAAAAGCTTGCGACAATACATCTAATTCCTGAATATGAAAGGTGGGCATGTCCTGAGTCAGCCGACCTGCTGCAAACTCGCGGCTAATTCGACTGAGGCGCAGAATGGGTTGAGTAATCCAGGCAGTAGTAAGAATCCCCAGCCCGATCGCACCCGCTAATGCCAGGAGTGATAGGATAAGCGTCAGGCGTTGACTGGAGACTAACTCCGGCATAAAGTCGGATTCTGGAACGACAACCACAATCAACCAATCCAATCTAAATTGATCGCGGTAAGGAATCACTTGAGCAAATAAGCGATCGCCATCCACAGCAAAATTCAGTTGTTGACTGGTTTGAATGGTTTGTAGGGTGGGAAACTGTGCCGCTAAATACTCTCCCGTCCGCCGGATCAACACATGGGGGCTGTCTCGCACCAACCAACGGCTCCCACTCTGAAGCGATGGATTACGGACAGGCAACGACATATTCACCGATGCCGCCACCAGATTGCCACTCCGCTCCAGAATGAACACCTGTCCCGACCGACTAATCTTAAAATTCCGCAAATAGTCACTAATCAACCGCAGGCTGAAATTAACCGCCATCACCCCTTGCAACTCTTGCTGAGCATCATAAATCGGTGTGGCAGCCGTAATGCCCAATTCCCCGGATGGCATAAAGGTATAGATCGGACTCCAAACAGCCTGTTTCGCCTGTACTGCCGCTTGATACCAGGGACGGGTACGCGGATCGTAATCATCGATCGCCTGTAATTCAGCTTTCTCACCCTGCGGATCTAACTGATAGAGCGATCGCCGCAACGGCTGTTCTGTCATAAACAAGTCGAGCGTTTTGCGCTTATGCGATCGATACACTCCTACAAAATCACCCGTAGCACTCCCAAAGGCAATATCTCGCACTGTCTGAAACCGTTGCATCTGTTGCCAGAAGTGACGTTGTAGTTGTCCCGGTTCCTGAGGATTCAATTGTGCCAATTTGACTGCATCTGTATTCAACTGATTGATCAATTGCGGTACAGATAGGTAAGAGTTGAGATACAAATGTACCCGATCGCCCACCTCTTGCATCAACTGATGGGAACTTGTCTCCAGGCTCTGTCGCTTCCCCTGCCAGGACAGCCATTCAATTAACCCGACTGTGCCAACGATTAGCACCGCAAATGGCAGAATCAGGATTAACCGCAGGGGCAGTTTTCTGGGCATGGGGGAGGTGGGGAGCTGTCTCTTATACACATCTCCGAGCCCACGAGAC
>NZ_JBLZFZ010000045.1:0-54859 GCF_050753385.1 Pantanalinema rosaneae CENA516 | reverse complement strand
AGATGTGTATAAGAGACAGCCCCACTCCCCACTCCCCACTCCCTACTCATTCTGTCCCAGAACTCGATAGACCTCGACAGTTCGTTGTTTACCGCGCAATTGCAGACTACCCCAGGACTCTACCTGAAAGCGATCGGCTAAATACTCTAGCGTCTGCCGCGCAATCAAAATCCGGCAGTGGTCAGGTTGCCGATCTTTTTCGCAGCTTTCCAGCCGGGAGGCAATATTGACACTATCCCCAATCACCGCATATTCCAGCCGATCTTTACCCCCCAAACTTCCTGCCATCACTGGTCCAGTAAAGATGCCCACCCGCATACTCACAACCGGCAAGCCGCGTTCCTGCCAATCTCGATTCAAGGCTTGTAAGCGATCGCCCATCGTCACTGCACAGGCAACCGCTCGTTGGGCATCTGCTGCCACCTCTGCCCAGGTGGTGCGGGGTAGTGGCACACCGAATACCGCCATCAGTCCATCTCCCAGGAACTTGTTAATAATCCCATCATAGGTACGGACGGTCTGAGTCATGGTTCGCATGTACTCATTTAACCAGTGCAGTACCTGGTCTGGCGATCGCTGCTCTGAAATGGTGCTGAAGCTTTTGATGTCGGCAAACATTACCGTGACGGTCAAGCTTTGTCCTGCCAACATCCCCGATTGCAACAAGCGATCGCGCGAGTTCCATAGGGCAGCGGCGACCTCGGGTGATGTTTGTTGCCCCAATAGTTTCATCACAATTTGGCGTTGCTGATGTGCTTGCTGCATCTGGTAAGCGATCGTAAAACTGCCGGTAGCGATCGCCGCAACGGCGGGAGTTGCGATCGGGATCCAGATCTGGTGATTAAACAGATAGAATCCAACCCCAAATAGCATCAGGAGTAAACTACCTTCCAGAACAATCAGCACGACCGGATACCGCACTCTCCAGGCAATTCCCCCCCCGATCGCTGCCCAGCCGATAATCCATAAAATTTCTGCACCTTCTGACCAAAAGCGAAACAGGGGACGCTGATCGAGCACAGCCGCCAAAACTTGACTCACTTGTTGAGCATGGATCATCACTCCCGGCATCGTGCGGTTTTCAGTAGCGGCGGCACTATAGGGGGTGAAAAACAAATCCTTTAAGCTAATTGCCGTCACCCCAATTAACACAATCCGATCCTGCACCCACTCTGGTTGGAAGTCTCCATTCAATACCTGGGTGAGAGTGACAGTTTGCGCCGGACTTCCGCCAGAACGGTAATTGAGCAAAATCTGATAGCCCCGATCGTCGATCGTTTGATAGCCGCCTGAGTGCGATCGTAAGCGGGGAAACACTGTATTGCCTAACTGGAGTTGATCATTCGGCGTTACCCGTCCCGGATCGCGGAGATACAGCATTGCCAAGCGTAGCGAGAATGAGGTGAGGGTTTCCTGCCCATCGGAGGCAAACATTAGATTGCGGCGGATTTTACCATCGGGATCGGTGACAACTTCGCTAAACCCAATCTGCAACTTGGGCATAACGGGTGGCCCAGGAATGGCATCCTCCGATGTATTGCCAATGTAATTAATCGCAATCACATTGGGACGTTTCAGTTCAGGCACTAACTCTGCATACCCCGGTTCGTTCGGAATATCGCGGAATAAATCCAGTCCGATCGCCCGTGGCTGATATTGCTGAAGCTGCTTTAACACCTTTGCTAGAGTGCGATCGGACAAGGGCCAACGGCGTTTGGCTCGGATATCGGCATCGGTAATCGTGACAATGAGTAAGCGCGGATCAGGAGGAGCATCCGATCGCAGTCGCACCATCTGATCATAGATTGCCAGTTCGCTCCCTTCTAAGCCACCAATATGACGAATGCCCAGCAGTATCCCGACGATGCCCACTCCAGCCAGCACAATGGTTTTAATGTCGATCGAAACTCCAGATAACGACCCTTTTTGCCATCTTGATAGCGTTTGACGAAGTACCTGAGCAATCAAGGAAACCCTCTCTGAATCGACTCAACCTCCTGAGCCTGGGCAGAGGCAACCCGTTCGTTATTGTCTCAATCTTATCTATAACCTGGGGCTACGGCGGAATTGTTACCAGGAGCGATCGTCCTTAACGGCATAATGATCACAGGTTTACCCAATGTTTCCTCGCCTGATTATGACCAGTAACCCCAAAATAATTGTTCTGGATGATGACCCCACGGGCTCCCAAACCGTCCATAGCTGTCTGTTGTTAATGCAGTGGGATGTCGATACGCTGCGATTGGGGTTAGCTGATGAGGCACCAATTTTCTTTGTGCTGACGAATACCCGCGCTCTGACTCCCGAAAAAGCGGCTGCCGTGACCCAGGAAGTTTGTCACAACTTAAAAGCCGCGATCGCGGCAGAAAACATTCATGACTTTTTGGTAGTCAGTCGATCGGACTCTACTTTACGAGGACATTATCCGATCGAAACCGATGTGATTGCGGCAGAACTCGGTGGCTTTGATGCCCATTTCCTCACACCCGCGTTTTTTGAAGGGGGACGCACCACCCGTGATAGTGTGCATTACCTGAAGGTCAATGGAGTGGATACTCCAGTGCATCAAACTGAGTTTGCCAAAGATTCCGTTTTTGGCTACAGCTACAGCTATTTACCCGATTATGTGGCTGAAAAAACCCAGGGTCGCATTCCGACCGATCGCGTTGAACGCTTCCTACTAGCAGACATTCGGGCGGGGGTGCGCGATCGCTTAATGCAGTTGCACGACAATGTTTGTGGTGTGGTTGATGCCGAAACCCAGGCGGATTTAAATCAATTTGCGATGGATATTTTAGCTGCCGCCGCTCAGGGCAAACGTTTTCTCTTCCGCAGTGCCGCCAGTTTGTTGACCGCCTTAGCTGCCCTGCCACCGCAGCCGATCGCGCCAGAAGCAATGGCGAAATATGTCCGGGCAGGGAAACCGGGAGCCGTCATCATTGGTTCCCATGTCAAAAAGACCACTGAACAGTTAACGGAATTATTACAACAACCCGGAATCATCGGAGTCGAAGTCGAAGTGGCGCGGTTATTAGATCAATCCAGTGACCCGCGATCGCAACTTTTGCAGGACATTAGCCAGCAAGTCAATCAAATCCATGCAGATGGAAAAACTCCAGTGATCTATACCAGTCGGCAGGAGTTAACGTTTGAGGATGCCCAAACCCGGTTAGATTTTGGTGAAGCCGTTTCCGGTTTGTTAATGGACATCCTGCGCCAACTACCGTCGGATATTGGATTTCTGATCAGTAAAGGAGGGATTACCTCGAACGACACCCTCAGTACCGGACTGGCGCTGAGAACGGCTCGGTTACTGGGTCAGGTCATCCCCGGAGTTTCGATGGTACGCACCCCGGCGGATCATCCCCAGTTTCCGGATCTGCCCGTCGTCTTGTTTCCCGGTAACGTGGGAGATGCGTCGGCGCTGGCTACCGTCTATCAACGGTTGAGCCAACCTGGCTAGGTACGAGTTAAACGTTGGGAATTAATCCATCCCTCCTGACCCCTAGCACCCGTGATAAACACCCAAACCTTACCACTGCGATCCTTATAGGAACGGCTGACCGTAACCAATTCATCCCGTTTCACCTTAGCCACCTCATACCCCTGATCCTTATTGGGGTGGCTAAGTAGCTCTAAGGTATTTTTAGACAGTACCTTTGCCGAATAGGGTTGAACGGTTTCCCCTAAGGTTTGCGTTACCTGATCCGCACTGTCACTGCCATTGGGATTAGTTGTTCCAGAGCAACCCGTTACTCCCGCTGAAACCGCGATCGCCATTAGCAGCCATACTGCCCAACCAGATTTTTGCCACAGATTCACCATGCTTATTACCTCCTGAATGCCGGAATCCGCTAGGCATCACGATAGCAAAGGAGATAGAAAAGATCAGCGAATTTTGATTTTTTGATCTCTCCTATCTTCCTTACCTCCTCTATCTCCCCCACCTAAAGGACTGCTGGCACAGGCGGTAAATCCACACTCTGATCCAGGTTACTCAAATTATCGCGATCGACCTGCCCCGTCGTTAAAAAGCGGAACGTCTCTTGATACAGACTTTGCCAGAACCGATTACTCATCCCCTGGCTAACTTCCGTAGGGTCAACCATCGGATGGGGCACTAAATCACTGGCAGGGTAGAAATGATACTGATGCCCATTGGCTTTACCCCCAATCTTAGAGAAAAAGTCCTGATTCGTTTTAATGTCCGCCGCATCTTCGTTTTCGGTCAGCACTACAAAGGTCGGTAGGGTTTGCAACGTTTCCAGAGATTGAGGACTTAACACTACGGTACTACCGAAGCGATCGACTGCCGTTAAGGCTCCCACGGGAAACCGTAGATCCGGATCCCAACCCGATTCACTGATATCTAAGGGACCTGCTAAATTCACGTAACGCCGCCGATCGTCACCATAAATTCGCAATAGAGGCGCATAGGCCACCGCTTGCTGGATGCGATCGGGACGACTAGCCGCTAACGCTAATGCCACCGCCCCCCCGACCGATAACCCCACTGTAAACACGGGTCCCGGCATGGCTTCTAACTCCGCCAACCGAGCCTGGGCATTGGTCAGGTAGTCCAGATGGGAGGAAATAAAATAACGGTCAAAATTAGGATCATGGGGAGTTTCGATCGCTTGCACAATCTCTAATAGCCGGGGTTCGATCGCCACCAACCGAGCCATTAAGGCGATTTGCTGCACTCGATTCGGACGGGTGAACTCTCCCGAACTATGCTGCAAATTCGCAAAGTAGTTTTGCAGTACCGGATCCTGCTTGACCTTAGCCTTTAATGGCTGGGCAATTTCCGGTTTTAGATCGATCTGCGGCCAGGTTCGCGCCGGATTGAGGTAAACATGCCCCGCGATCGCGGGTTGATAAACATTAAAGCCATTCCGAAACAGATAATCCGCTAACCGCCACAGTTGATGGGGTTTGGCACTAAAGCCATGAAACATCATCACCGTCCCATAAATCGGCTGTCCCGGTTGATGCAACAGGGCGTATGGATAGGCTCCCTCCCGCCGCTCTGGATTCGCATCAATCTGCTGAACGTAAGCCGCGATCGCTTGCTGGGTTTGCGTAATTTGAGCCGCCGTCGGGGAAAAAGTTTTGGGGTTCATAGAATACTGAAGTGACACATGACACTGGGGACAATGGTGCTTGCCGTCAATAACCTAGCATTAAGCCAACCGCCGGAGAAATTTTCATGCTTCCTCAGGCTGTCAGGATCATCATGGGCTGAGTGCCACAATCCGGAAATCCGATCGGGTCGGGAGGATGCAGTCCGGAAACCCCTAACAAAATTCTGGAGAGCAGCCCGGACTGCTCAAGCGTCTTCGTAATGTTCGTAAGCAGCGACAATTCGTTGGACTAATGGATGCCGTACCACATCTGCCTTCGATAAATGACAGAAAGCAATCCCTTCAACAGATTGAAGAATCCGTTGAGCAACCGCCAAACCCGAAGATTGATGAGTGGGTAAATCGGTTTGGGTTAAATCGCCCGTCACCACCATCCGCGATCGAAAGCCCAATCGGGTCAGGATCATTTTCATTTGTGCCGGAGTGGTATTTTGTGCCTCATCCAGAATCACAAAGGCATTATTCAGGGTTCGTCCCCGCATATAGGCGATCGGAGCCACCTCAATTACCCCCCGTTCCATCAAACTAGGAATTTTTTCGGGATCAATAAACTCGTACAGCGCATCGTAGAGTGGTCGCAAATAGGGGTTCACCTTCTGCTGAAGATCCCCTGGCAAAAAGCCCAATCGTTCCCCCGCTTCCACCGCCGGACGGGTTAAAATCAGCCGCTCGTATTGATTCGACAGCAACGCCTGTACAGCCAACACCGCCGCGAGAAATGTTTTTCCCGTACCTGCTGGCCCGATACAAAAGGTTAGATCATGGCTACGAACCGCCTGAATATACTGGCGTTGGCGAAACGTCTTTGCCCGGATTTCTTCACCCCGCCGAGTTCGCGCTAAGACATCTTGCTGTAAATCTTGCAGTTCATCCTGCCGTTGGGTGTCCAGGGCATGGCGGGCAGTCATAATATCTACCCCAGTGATTGCCCTACCCTGTCGCCAGAAATCTGCCAAAGCTTGAACCAGGCGATCGCAGAGATCCACCTGGTTCTCAGTTCCCGAAATCAGTAATTCTTGACCTCGCAGAACCACCGTTGCACCAGTTTGGCGCGATAACACTTTCAGGTTTTCCTCTCGTTCTCCCGCTAGAGCGATCGCGCTATCAATACTGGGCAACTGAATGGTCAATGAATCTGCCATGCAGTCTACCTGGAAGCTCCTTTAGGACTGGGACGGCGAGAAGGTCTACTACCACCATGATGATGAGCATCACGAGAGTCCCCACCTCGCTCAGAACCACCCTCGCGACTATGGGGGGCACTGCCATACACATCCAGATGGGCAGAATGCCCTGCTGTGCGAGCTACAGCCTCTAGAACGGTTTTAATCGCCTGGATATTGCGTCCACCCCGACCATATACCCGTCCTTTATCACTGCCCTCAAAGGCAAGCCGCACCCATACCCGCGATCGGTTCTGGGATACTTCACAGTCTACTTTTAACGACTCTGGTGATTCCAGAAAGGGTTGGATTAAGAATCGGATCAGTCCTTCGTAGTTAGGAGCCACAGGTTCAGGCATTGAGTTGTTCAAAAACGTTAGCTTTTTGTAGGATACTCCGCACCGTTTCGGTAGGTTGTGCGCCTTCCTGCAACCGCTTGACGATCGCGGGAACATCCAGACGGACTTCATCTTTCCGGGGGTTGTAGAAGCCAAGTTCCTCTAGAGGCCGACCATCGCGGCGATCGCGGCTATTCATTGCCACAATCCGGTAACTCGCTTCACGCTTCTTGCCCAATCGCTTCAATCGCAGTTTGATCATGCTGACGTTCGGTGTGTTTCCTGGTAATGAGCAGCGATTCGCTATTGGAGTAGCGGCTCGCTAAAGAAAAAATTTCATGGACTACCTATCATATCACGGATCACGAGAGCGATCGAGAGTTTGAGGTCATCTTCTCCCCCATCTTCCCGACCTGCCCCAGCGTCCGATTGAGGCTACAGCGTCCCAAACCCCTTCTTTTTCTTCTCTTTCTTTTTCTTCTTACCCGGAGCCGCCCCCCCTGGATACCCGCGCCAACCGGGTTGGGCACCACCTCCATAGGGATTCCCCATTCCCGGCATTCCCATTCCTGGCATCCCCATTCCCGGCATTCCCGGAAAGTTGCCCTGTCCTAACTGTTGCATCATGTTCCGCATTTGTTGGAACTTGCTGACCAGTTCGGCCACATCCGTCTCGGCATAACCGGAACCTTTGGCAATCCGGCGACGACGACTGGGCGAACTCGATAACAGATCGGGATTTTTGCGTTCCTCGATCGTCATGGAGCCAATCATCGACTCGGCTTTTTTCAGTTCCGACTCGCCTTTTTCCAGTTGTTCACTGCTGATTTTGCCCATACCGGGGATCATCTTCATGATGCCGCCGAGGGAACCCATCGTTTTGAGTAAACGAGTTTGCTTGAGAAAGTCCGTGAAGTCGAATTTGGCGGAGAGGATCTTCTCCTGCATTTTCTCGGCTTCAGCAAAATCAACTTCTTCCCGGGCTTTTTCCACCAGGGTCAGGACATCGCCCATGCCTAAAATCCGGGATGCCATGCGATCGGGGTAGAAGGGTTGCAGCGCTTCCACCTTTTCCCCTGTGCCAATAAACTTGATCGGTTGTCCCGAAATCCGCCGGACTGATAAAGCCGCCCCGCCACGGGTGTCGCCATCCATCTTGGTCAGGATTGCCCCCGTGATGCCAATCTGCTCATGGAAGGTGCGAGTCAGGTTCGCCGCCTCCTGACCGGTCATGGCATCGACCACCAGCAGAACTTCGTGGGGCTGCACTGTTTCCTTGATTTGAGCCAGTTCCGCCATCATGTCCTGGTCAATCTGCAACCGACCTGCCGTGTCAATAATCACGGTATCAATGCCATCGGCTTTGGCTTTTTCCACCCCTTGCCGCGCAATCTCTACCGGATTGGCATCTTTACCCAATTCAAAAACTGGCACATCGATCTGCCGACCCAGAGTAATTAACTGATCGATCGCGGCGGGACGATACACATCCGTTGCCACCAATAACGTGCTGCGCTTTTCTTTCCGCAGATGGAGAGCTAGTTTGGCGGTTGCCGTAGTTTTCCCAGTTCCCTGTAACCCTGCCATTAAGACGATCGTCGGGGCAGGTTTCACCTCCGCCAGGGGGATATTCGTTTCCCCCATTACCTTAACCAGTTCGTTGTAAACAATCTCAATGAACTGTTGGGCAGGGCTAACTCCGGCGATTACAGAAGCCCCTTGTGCCGTGGTTTCCACTTCCGCCACAAAGTCTTTCACGACCTGGAGGTTGACATCTGCCTCCAGCAAAGCCCGTCGGACTTCTCGTACCGCTTCCTTAATATTGCTCTCCGAGATCTTGTCTTGACCTCGCAGCTTTTTCCAGGCAGATTCCAGGCGATCGGACAGTGCTTCAAACATACGTTCTGCTTCGGAATTCTCTAGCGTTCAGCGATCCATACGCTGCCTAATGGCAACCGGGATGGAAGTTTAAGTTTTGTCTATTTACAGATTAGCGCTTCCGGAACCTTGGTCACTGGATCAGCAAGATTAAACATCAGAGATGTAAATTTTTCTGATCGTTGGAGAAAAACCCTGAAGTCGGTAAACTAGCGGATCGATGACGCTATTATTCAGGGCTGGCAAATCTATTGTTCCGGATATCCGATTCGTATTCCTACCTATGCGGGATAGTTGACAACTGATAATCTGTACCTCAGTCAGTCTGTTTAGTGGAACAAACGAGGAACAATAGGGGGTAATTTTCGTTCCGATCGTCAAAAAAGCTTTAGGGAATTTGCCCTATGCCAATGTCTGAGTCAGTATTTCATTCCCAAACCAACCAGCGCTCGTTCTTAAGGTCGTCTCAGCCTGTTACCGCCGGAGATATGCCAGAGGATCTTGAACTCAATCAGAGCTTGCTGGACTTGGCGGCTCAGTTACCGCGATCGCCGGAACTTCAGCAAATCCAGTTCTGGGCAGAACAACTGAACTGGTTAAACTACATTCAACGCTGTAGTCGGCTATTGATGGCAGTCGTGGAACCAACCACCCTAACGGTGCGGTATGCCAATGATTATTTTTATGAATTTTTGGGTTTACCGGAACGGGATGAGCAGCACAATTGTCCCGCGATCGCGTTGGCGGCAGTTCTGAGTCGGCTGGCATCGGAGGCGGATCATCAGGCGGTTCAGAGTCTCTATCGTCGGCATATTTTGCACCTGGTACTGCGCGATTTTTATCAGATCGATGCCCATAGTTGTCGATTACTAGAGGCTCCGGTCATGGTGGCAATGCGGAGTCCCTTGTTTCGCGAGACGCGCTACATCGAGTTTTGGTTGCGTTCCGAGCAGTTACAGATCCGCCGATGCGATCCCAACCTGGATGAGTTTGCCGATTTACAACTGGGTTATCTGTCGCAGGAGGTGGTTGCCAACCAGTTAGCCAATCTAGATCAGCTTCAGGCATTAGAACAACGGCTGTGTCTGGAGAACTACGAGATTGAGGGGCAACTGCTGCTAGAGGGGTTGGATGTCACTCCCCAGGAAACCATTCGGCGGATTACCCAACTGTTAATCGATCGCGATTCCATCCTGCATCCTCGCAAGTTTCGGCAGGTCAATCGTCAGATGCGATCGCTGTTTCGAGCCTGGAATACGGTGATTGCCAGTATTGAATCCGATGAAATTCGGCTATTCATGGGGTCAGTGGGACGCGAGCTAGAAACGACTTCCTACCCCTTGTCATCCTTACAAGGGTCGTCGCTGATGCAGGCGATCGCCACGAATCGCGTTATTCCTGTCACCGATCTGACCCAGGAGGCAGGAACCGACTGTGGTAAACACATGCTGGAGCTAGGAGTGCGATCGCTGTTACTGATTCCTTTGGTGTCGCAGGTCGGTGGGATGGGAACTCATGCGCCCCATACGCAAGTCATGGGATTAGTGGGAGTCGTTAGCGATCAACCGAATAATTTTGATGCCCTGGATTGTCGCTGGGCTGAACAACTAATTCCTGCCTTTACCAGTGCCCTGACCTCGGCGCAACGGCAACTGGTACAACAACGGTTTATCACCAATATCCATCCGGCGGTGGAATGGAAATTTCTGGAGGAAGCCGAACGCCGCAGTTTGGGATTACCTGCCGAACCGATCGTCTTTACCAATGTCTACCCGCTCTACGGCATTTCGGATATTCGGGGGTCGTCCGAGGAACGAAATCGGGCGATTCAAGCCGATCTGCTCGAACAGTTAAATTTGGGTTTAGCCGTTGTTGAAGCTGCCTGCCAGGGACAGGAGAGCGCTTTAGGCGAACAATTGCGGTTAGATTTGCTGGAACGGATTCAGAATTTGCAAGAGCGCCTGACGGTAGATGCCGAGGTTTCAGAACTGCGCTATCTGCGCCACCATCTAGAGGTGTATTTTGATTACTTTAAGCAATGTGGTGAAGCGGCAGTAACGGCGATCGCGACCTATCAATTTGCCTGTGCTAATGATCACCAGTGTGTATATCAAGCTCGGGCGAATTACGATCAAACGATCGGGCGAATTAACGCCATTCTGCGCGAAACCTGGGAACGCTGGCAGGCGCGAATGCAACAGGTCAGCCCCCATTACTGCGATATCGAGACGACAGATGGGATTGATCACATGATCTACGCTGGCGACTCGATCGATCCCAAGTTCGGCAGCTTTCAACTCCGGAGTCTACGCTACGAACAACTGCGGGCAATTTGCGACTGTGCTCGGGCGGCGATGCGATTACAGGCAGAAGAAGGCTTAGCCCTACCTGTTGTCCACCTGGTACTGGTGCAGGATTCTACCGTAGACATCTTCCACGACGAAACCACCGAAAAACTCTTCGATGTCCGGGGCACTCGCGATACCCGTTACGAGATTGTCAAAAAGCGGATCGATAAAGCGATCGATGAACAAACCCAAACCCGGATTACCCAACCTGGGATGATGACGCTGGTTTATTCGACTAATGAAGAATGGGACGAGTACCAGCAATATCTCCGCTACCTGATGCGCGAAGGCTGGATCGACAGCCCAATTGAACATGGCACCGTCGAACCCCTCCAGGGAGTCACGGGATTAAAATTTGCTCGGGTTCGGGTGTTACCTGGTTAGGGGCAACGCATTCGGGCAAAAATCTCCGAAATTCTTGCAGGGTCGATCAACCAAAGGCTTCGCCCCTACGATGCAATTCGGCGTTACTGCATCAAAGGATGAATCATCAGATCTGCCCACCCTACGGGAAGCAAGCTACACCCCAGCCCTCTTCCGAGGGAGAGGGAACAAAGCTTCTAGCTCCCTTCTCCTTAGGGAGAAGGGTTGGGGATGAGGGTAATCATATTTGCATTCAGCAACGCCTGAAACTTTTATTTAAAGGCTTCTAGTTGATCGACTCGCAGCCAAACATTGGGAGTGGGAACAATGCCGAACTTGACGAGAGCATAATCACCACTTAAATCGACGACCTCACCTTTGGTATCAAAGATATAGGACGGGAACCGAGCATCACTGGCTTTGGCTTCCAGGCTATTCTCTAGTTTTTCTTTGACTGCCCGCACCATATCGCCGCGTTTGATTGCCATAACCTGTTTCTGTAACATGAAGACTACTCAATCAGCATTCTAAGCTGCTTCCGCGATCGTGCCTATGGGAATTTTGCCGCCTCTGAAGGGACGATCGCCTATTCCTCCTCGTTTTCGTTGTCTGGCTCCCCTTCTTCGAGGATCTGTGCCGACTCAAACACCGGACAGAATCCCTCCGGAGTTACCTTAAATTCAAATAAGGGAGAGGCAGGATTCCAGCAGCGCTGCCCCCGGTAATGGCGACAATTACCACAGCAGTTGCGTAACGGCGAGTTGGCATCCATCCAGTCCAACAAGCGATCGCCACCCTGCCGCAACAGTTCTCGCTGCGTTAATCCCCGTAAAACCAGTTCATCCCCCTGCCAGCGAGCCTCAATCAGTCCCGTATCTGCTAGAGCCTGCCAGCGTGGATCGGCGGTCACGGCATTCGGCAGAGTAATCGTGATCACTGTGTCTAATTCCGTCAATTCCCCTTCGTAATTACTTTCTGGGGCAGCCGGTTGCATGAAGGTTTCCCCGATCGGGAGGTCTACCAAACTCCCAGTGGCAGGGGAGTGGAGTTGATAGCGATGTTGCAGTTCCTCCAGTCCGGTTAAATCTGCCAGATAGGTGGGTGAACCATGCACGAACACCACATGCTGCGGACGCAGATTATGGATTAATTGGGTGGTTCCCGGCCCATCACAATGTTGAGCTAGTAGGTAAGTTTCCGTTAAGGGGCTGGGGGTTGCCTGCATCGGCTCCGGTTGCGACTTACCCTTAGTTCCAGGCTGATCTGGCTTAGCGGCTTCCATCGCTTTAAATCGGGAGCGGTGCGGCTCCTGTGGCAGCAATACTAACCACTTTTCGGGTTTAGCGTGATAATACTGGCGTAGATCCGTGGCTTCATCCACCAGGACGATCGCCGGAGTCTCTTCCCAGTTAGGGGGGTACTCTGGATCAAAGCGGCGCACTCGGGGACGAATCCGTTCATCCCAGAACAGCGATTGATGACGGGCAAAATTTTGGACAGAGGTAGGCAGATGCGGCAGGATATCCAGATATAAATCACAGCCTGCTGCGACCGAGCGATCGACCCAAATATCGATATCTCTGCCTGTGAAGTAATGATGGCTGCGTAGCAGCATTAACAATTCCTGTCCCAGTCCTAAGGGTGAGGCAGGTAATAGAATCGACTGCTGATTAGCTAGTGCCCGATTGATGCGATCGGCGAATTGGTTTTCCTGCTGGCGACGATGGGGATGTCGAGCCGTACCGTAGCTCCCTTCAATAATCAGCACATCGGGCGACAGCCCCCGTAACTCCTCTAAGGGAAACCCTTCCACTAACCGAGAGTTAGACAAAAAAAAGTCACCCGTATAAAACACGCGATAGGAGCGATGAGTTAACTCTCCCGATGGAGTGGGAGTGTAGGTTAACAGAATGGCTGCCGCTCCGGGCAAATGTCCGGCAGGGTAGATCTCTGCGGTTAAGCCATCCAGAAACTCGACTGGAGTTCGCCAGGGCAACGCCTGACAAAATACAGGGAGTTCATCGGGAACGGTCTCAAGCCAATTAAACGGTAATAATTGAGTCGTAACTTCGCTAGCGTAAATTGGTAGCTTGGGAAATTCTTGATGCAGTTGCAATAAGCCCCTGGCATGATCCGCATGGGCATGGCTACACAACACAACATCTGCTGGAGGAATGCCTTTACGAGTAATCAAGGGAGTCAGGTTGGCAAGCCCACAATCCAGCAGAATGCGATATTGTCCAATCCGCAGTAGAAGACAAATTCCTTCATCTGCGTGACCAGCACCATAAATCAGGCATTCTAGCTCTATCACGTTGCTGTTGCTGCTTAAGCATAGCGATCGCAAAATTCCCCACAGTTGTTAGTGGAGCAATCCCGCGATCGAGAATTATCTCTTTCTAAAGACTATTTATGAATGACGCAAATCGCCAATCACCCGCTGTTAACGATGAATTACGATCCTGAACGATGGTCTAGTGAGCAGATCCATTGCCGTGATAATTGTCAGAATCGTAGAATCCATTCCGAGTGCCAAAGAACAGGCAAGCTACTGTGAAAATAACTGTCAGCACCACCAGAATTAATTTGACATCCATTTTTTTTATGGCTCTTGAGGACAAACTAGCAGGTTACAAAATGATACACAGTCTACACATGGGCGAACCCAACTTGCAGGCATTGTAAAACAGTTTTGCCGTATCCTACCAATTCCCTGGTTTGAGAAACAAGTCCTCTCCCCACTCCCTATCTCCCCACTCCCTATCTCCCCACTCCCTATCTCCCTTGCCCCCATCCCCCATCTCCTCCTCCTGGCTATCCCAACCTTCCACCCAAGTCGCCCCTGACCTGATCGGTTGTACCCTGGTGCGGCAGATGCCAGATGGTCAGATGATTCGAGGGCTGATTGTGGAAACAGAAGCCTATGCCCCAGGTGATCCGGCTTGCCATGCCTATCGTCGCCAAACGGCTAGAAATCGGGTGATGTTTGGTCGGGCGGGGATGACCTATGTGTATTTAATTTACGGAATGTATCACTGTTTAAATATTGTCACCGATCGCGAAGGGATTCCCAGTGCAGTATTAATCCGGGCGTTACAGCTAGACTGCATTCCAGCCTGGATGGATCTGACCAAGCGACCCCAACTCGATCGCGTGGCGGCGGGCCCCGGTAAACTTTGCCGCACCTTACAAATTGATCTGAACCACACAGCGTTACCCTTACAGCCTGGACAACCGTTATGGTTAGAACATCGTGATTCGCCATTTCAACAGCAGATCGATCGGGGGGTACAGTCCTTAATTCAAACGACTCGGATTGGATTGACGCAGGGAGTTGATCTCCCCTGGCGCTGGTATCTATCAAACTGTGCCGCCGTCTCTAAACTTTAAGAGGGGGCTTGCGTTCCGATGAATTGCCTACTCTTCCATCCCTTTGATCACCAGGGACGACGGAGCCGTATGGCGATCGACCCGGTTGAGCAACCACAATGCCGCTACAACCCCGACCGTGGCGGCAGCAATGCAAAAAAAGTCTGCCTGAAGCGCAATCATATTCATGGGATTAATCAAGCTATAGGGACTCAGCACCATTGAGTCTGGATTTTGAGTCACCACTCTCGACCCCGGTGGTAGACTCAGCAACCGCACTAATAAATTACCAGTTTGACTAATGCCGATAATCGTTGCACAACTAATGCCGACAAGATTCACGACCAATCCTGCCCATAGCTGTTGGATCACCCTGACTTTGGATGGACGACGTTGCGGATCAACCAATTGGATGGCTAAGCGAGTATAGCGATAACACCAGTACAGACTAAATAACAAAATCACTAAACAGGCATAGGCAAGGGTGACTGACAGATTGAAATAGGTTTGGGGCGGATTGCGGTGAAAGAATAGAGCAAACACCAAAATAAAAATTGGCATTGCTCCCAGTAAGGCTTGAGCGGTTAATGCCGACCACCCAACCCAACGAAACGTATCAGCCACCTGGCGAATGGTAAGCGGTGGCGAGGAAGAACTACCAAGATCAAACATAGGCGATCGCAGGAGGGAATGAGAGGCAAGTCATGATCCATTATCTATGACTAACCTCTAAAATTCTCTCTTGGTAGGCAAGCAGGAGGAAATTTTCTTATTGGGTTGTATCTACGGTCGTGAGATATGCCTGTTCACGATCGCTGAAGGGTTCCATTGATTGCTGCAATAGGACATCCACCGTGGCATCGGAAATATCCCCTTGTCGTTGGCGCAACCGATCTTGCAACACCTCAATGGGCGCTGTGCAATGAATAATTTGTAGGGGTAACCCACTGGCCTCAGCTTGTTCGATCGCAGGTTGGCGTAATGCCTGTCGATCGTATTTAGCATCCAGAATCACGGGATATCCTTGCTTTGCCAATGTGATGCCCAGTTGCAGTAAGCGATCGTAGGTTTTCTGAGTCATTTCTGCACTGTAGAGGTTGGCATCCCCCGCCGCCTCCAAGGGCACCCCTGCCAAATGTTTCCGAACCGCATCCGATCGCAAATGGACTCCTCCCAGTTGGGCGGCTAACTGCCGAGCCAGGGTACTTTTACCCGATCCTGACAAGCCAGACATCAGAATTAAGCGACCCTCACGCGGACAAGTATAGTCCCATGCCAAGCGATAGTAACGGGCAGCAGAGGCGGCAATTTCTTGTTTAGCCGCTTCGTCAATCGAGGGATCGTCCAGTAGAAAGGAAGTCACTTTTGCCCGAACGTAGGCTTGCCGACTGAGATAGAGCGGTAACACCTGTAACCCTTCCCAGTCACCCATTTGTTCAACATAGGCATTCATGAACCGATTGCTTAAATCTTGGCGATCGCGCACATCCAAATCCATGATGATGTAAGCAATATCGAACATAACATCGACAAATCGGAACGATTCATTAAATTCAATGCAATCGAATAAATAAATGCGGTCTTGCCACAAGGCAATATTCCGCAAATGCACATCACCGTGGCACTCACGAATCCAATTCTGCTGTATCCGTTGATTAAATAGTTCAACCTGCTCAGCAAATAAGCGATCGGTATATTGCCGAGTTTCGTCGAATTGCGCTTGAGTTTGTGCCAGACCAATATATTTTTGAGTTTGCTCGTAGTTTTCGTCGATCGCTTGCCGAATCTGCGTCACTTCACCAAAACTACGAATGTAGTCATTGATCGCGGCTTGGCGATGGAACTCTGCCAATTCTCGCGCCAGTTGTTCCAGTAGCGATTCGGTTAACTCACTGCGATCGTATACCTCAGTCAATAACGCCGATTGGGGAAACTGCTGCATTTTGACTACATATTCCACCGCTTCCCCATCTCCATCCAACTGAAACTGATCCCCTATCTGGACGATCGGCAGAACAGCTAAATAGAGTTCGGCGGCTCCCCGTTGGTTCAACCGCAGTTCTTCATTACAGAAGTGATGGCGCTTTTCCAGGGTGGAGAAATCCAGAAAACCAAAATTGACAGGCTTTTTGACTTTGTACGCAAAATCGCCTGTCAATAACACGTAGGAAACGTGGGTCTGCATCAGTTTAATGGGTGCCGTCACCGGGTGGGGATAGAACTCCGGCTGGGTCATTTGCTGAATTAGTGCGGAAAGGGTTGCTGCTGTCATTGCGTGGCTGATTAGGAGTAACTGATTGGCGACGATCGCCATGATTCGGCATACTCCACAATACTCTAGAAGGTGGCTCCTGCTGCCGCTAACCTGTTCATTTGCCAGCCAAGCTTAACCCTCAAACGCAACCTAAATGCGTTATCCAAGCTGACGGTTGTAATTTTCTTCATGCTTAGCGATCGCCCACAGCGCATGAATACTTCCCGGCAACCAACCTAATAGCGTCAAGCCGATATTAATCAAGAAAGTGACATTAAATCCAAAGGTGAGAAACACACCTAGCGGGGGTAGAAAAACTGCCAAAATTAACCGCAGTAATCTTGAGGTTGAAACAGTATTATTTACAGCCATTATGGTTCTATCTCCTGAATATCTATTCCTTCTATTTTGAGCAACGGCAGTCAGGCACATCGTCCCTCTCTGGGTCGATCCACTGGTGAGAAGCGGAATCTATCTTTTTATAGAAGTTTAATTTGATCGGAGATCACAAGATTGAATAGTGATATTGAAATTGCACATTTTTGAGCGTTTTGAGGAAAACACTATGCTTGGATTCTTTTTTACAACCTTAGCTACGGCATTAAGTCTTTTAGTCGTCGATTTAGCGGTTCCTGGTGTGGATATTGCCACATTTCCGGCGGCAATCATCGCTGCGATCGCCGTTGGTTTAATTAACTCTTCCGTTCGCCCTACCTTGTCTGCGTTAACAATGCCGATCAATTTCCTCAGCCTGGGAGCCTTTTCTCTAGTGGTAAACGGACTGTGCTTCTGGTTAGCCGCTGTCTTGGTTCCGGGCTTTAGAGTGCATGGTTTGCTGGCGTTTATCCTCGGACCCGTTGTGCTTTCCTTTATCAATACGTTCTTGAGTAAGTATTTTGCAGAACGCAAGCCAGAGTTGAACATTCAAAGTCGTGCTTAATCGCTACTCTGCGATCGTCATAGAACTTTGAGGGGCGTTGAATTAAGCGCCCCAATTGCTGTTTAAAGTGATTCAAAATTCAAAAATAAAAATGAGTTTTAACTGCCAGCTTGAATTTGGCGCAGTTTGATGCCGAATCAATTCAATCTGCCGAATAAACTCTCGAAAATAAAATCGGCGTTCTGATTCCGATAGATCTAACCAGAACTGGGGAATTGATACTGCTTGCGCGATCGACTGGAGGTTTACCGGCGGTAATTGAGCTAACTTCGTTTCTAATTCGGCAATTTCTGTGCGTAAGTTGTAACTACGGAGATCGGCGGTTTCCTGATCTAAAACGCCACTACTGATCAGAGATGGTAATTGCTCCAGAATGGCTTGCTTCGCCGCGATCGCTCCCGTCATTCCCTGTTTAATCTGATCCACATCCGGCAAATCCATGCCAGTCACCGCCCGAGGTAAATCCTCACAAATGCGCTGAATCGTCGTTTGCAGAATTTGGTCGTAGGCGATCGCGGGACACTTGGGACGCTTGGGGCAAGTGCGGGGACGCAGATATAAATAGGCTTTTTCCCGTCGGGGAGCGGATACGTTAGCCACCGTCATCGGTGACTGACATTCACTACAGACCACCAATCCCGCCAGGGAACGGGGGGCGCTGGCGGTGCGAGAGGGCAACCGGCGATTGCGGCGTAACAGACGATCGACCTGTGCAGCTTCTTCCCGAGAAATAATCGGTACATGGGTATCCCGGATCAGTTGTCCGGTTTGGTAGACCAAATCACCCCGGTAGGTCGGATTGGTTAACCATCGCTGGCCGGTGGACACGGCAATTTTCTTGCCATATTTTTTCGCTAAATGTCGCACCGCCCCTCGCAATGAGCCAAACAACAAAAATTGGTCAAAGAACTCCTTGACGACCGGAGCCGTACTGCGATCGAGAACATAGCCACTTCTGCCCCGCCGATACCCATAGGGAGCTTTCCCCGGTGGCGGCAGTGCTTTTACCCGATTACGGGCATGTCCCTGCCGAATGCGCTGACTGCGTTGGTGATACTGAAGTTGTTGCAGTAAGGACAGCAACTCCGATCGCACATTCGGCTGATCCAGGGCAATTAGTTGGATACCTAGTGCCTCTAACGCCGTCAGGCGATCGCCCACAGCCTGCACTGACCCCCCCAAATCTTCCAGTCGCCGCACTAATACGGCATCAATCTCCCCCTGTTCGCAGTCCTGAAGCAATTGCTGCCATTGGAGACGATCGGGGAGCGATCGGGATTTACTTGCCTGCCGGGAGTCTGATTTGTGGCTGCCTGCGGTTGCCAGATCTTGATAAGTCTGCTCTATCTGCCACTCTCCCCAAATCGCTGGACTGGGGGCAGGTTCCAGCAAGGGGTCATAGTACACATAGGCAACAACCTTCATCGTTGGCGAAATCCGGCAGCCGCTTTCCGTTTAGACTTCTCTTTCGGCTGGCTGTCCTTCTTACTTTTATGCACCTCTAGCAGAGCATCCTGAAATAAATCATTCAAATGAATCGGTACACTTGCCGTCTCCGGTAGTTCGGGCTTAATCGGTTTGCCAAACTCCTGCAAAACTTCATCCAGATCGGTCTGGAGGTTAAAAGTCGGGCGATCGAGTACCGTCTGCAACACATTCTCTAGCGATTGGGGAAACTGCTCCGCTAAACGATGCCACACAAACGCATTCATCTCTAGGTCTTCTAACGCCTGTCGGACGACTTTAGCGGCATTCGGTCCACTCTGCCAATCTTCAGCGACAAGCAGGGCTTTCAGCACCGGATAACGGCTTAGAAACAACTGTCCCCAGTGGGGATGGGATAGCATTGTCACTTGATCCGCTTTTTTCAAGGCATCGGGTAGGGCAATTTTAGGGGCGACCATTTCCGGTTGTTTACCGGCTTTCAGATCAGTCAATGTCTTTGGATCGGCACCCATCGCTTCCGCTGCCTCGGCAATCTCATCATCTGACAGCCCTGCCTCTGTGGCTAGCTCTTCCAGGGATTTGGACGGATCAATCCCAGCCGCCTCAAATCGCCGTTCAGTAATCACTTTCTGGAATTCCGCCAGCTTCTTGTCGAGTTGATACCCCGGTAGCGTCAATTCCTCACTGCCAAAGAACTCAACAAATTCCTCATGATACCGAGCAACGGACTTCCAGGCTTCCGCCAGGAGTTCTGGCGCATCACTATAGAGATAGTTTTTGTAATTATCTTTAAAGCTGCCGATCGCCACAGCTAACTTCGGTTTGCCCAGTTTTCCTAATAGAGCGGGTGGATGGAAAAACATCCAGGCATCATCTGTCACCGGAGCGATCGGCGCTAGCAAAATATCCCCCGCTTTCAACCGCGCCAGTCGTTCTTGTTCACGCGGGTCTTGCTCTTTGACCTGATAGTGTTTAGCGGTCGTCCAACTCATTAACTCAAAGCCATCGGGCAGCACTTGCATCACTTCAAACAAGCCCATAAAGGTACGCGACCAGTTTTGAATTAAGGTGCGATCGTTCGCAGATAAGGACGCTTGCTCCTGCATAAACACCTGCAATGGCGTTTGTTCCCCGACTTGACCTTCCAGTAGGAATAGCGTCATCACCAATTCCCGCAGACTCCCCGTTTGCTGCGGCGATTTCGAGATCTGAGCCAGTTTGGCAGCACTATACGATTCCAATGCCACCGCTAAATCGCCTTCTGCATCCAAGACAAAATCAATCACTGCCTCTCGTAGTTCCTTTGCTTGTGCCAAAAGCGCTTCCATGACAACCTCTTACTGCTATGCTGTGCATCAGCTTAAGCCACCCTTTAGACAGACAAGAACTTTCTCAAGGTAGAAATTTTCCCATCTCCCCCATCCCCCTCATTACCCCTATCTCCCTATCTCCCTATCTCCCTATCTCCCTACCTCCCTACTCCCTACTCCCCCCTCCTGCTGCAAATACTCACCCACCTGCATCAAAATCTGCTTCGACCCCTTAAAGGTCAACTGCTCGATCGCAGTCTGGTAGTCTGCCCAGATCGAGGCTTGGATCTCAGCTTCCTGATGGATCACCGACTCTGATTGCACCCAGGCTGGAAAGTAGACCACCGTTTTCTCATACCGAGTGCCATTGTTGGTAAAGGCATACTGTTCCACAAACGACACATCTGCCAACACCTGATAGTCCGTAATCCCCGTTTCTTCCACAAACTCCCGACATGCTGCCGCGATCGCGGTTTCCCCGGGATCAGCGTGCCCTTTGGGAAAGCCCCAGTGCCCAGCATGGTGTTGAATGAGTAGGAAGCGATCGATCCCGTTCTGGCGCAGAATCGGCACAATCCCAAAGGCTTCATCCGTCGCGGTTTTCTCGTGTTTACCCATCTGCCCCTTACTTACTCATCCGATTCAATAACCATAATGCCGCAACAATGCCAGCAAACTGCGCCAGAATCACATTAATACTGGCTTGCACCACAAAGGTATCGGCTGGCTGAATAAACCGACTGGGATCTACCGCCACCAACCCCCCAATCCCCTGACTTAAGGCTTTGCCCACCAGTAGCCCTACGATCGTTTCCGCCCCCAGAATGGCTAACAACATACCGACCAGGCTGACCGTCAAGCCAAACCGAATTGCCTGGATCGTTTCTGATTTCCTCGGGCGCACCATCTTATTCCCACTCAACCGTCTGCCAAAGGCAACATAGCGAGTTAGTGCCCAATACATATTAAATGCCAGCACAGCAATGCCCAGAATGGTTAACAATCCACCTATTCCGGTGCCAGGGTTTGTGCTACCTCCCCCGGTTGCCGGATTGGGATTGCTCCCCGAGGCAGCGGCAAAGACCAGGGTAATCGTAGAAATGACGGTTAAAACTAACTGCACCCAAAAACTGATCCAGCCGGTCTGGCGAAACGTTTTGGCAATTTTTTGCAGATTAACGGAAGAATCCTCCGGAAGGATATTGCTCATAACTTGATTTTCCAGTCTCAGGTAAGAGAACCTTGCAGTAGTATAGGTCAGACGTACATGGCTGTTCCCTATGTCTGATGCTACTGTATTCCCCAATCCCGCTTCAGAGTTGCCGATCTTACGATTACTGCTGGTCGAAGATGACCCCATGATGCAACTGGGATTAGAGCAATCTCTAGAAGACTATCCCCACCTGAAGGTGATTGGTCAGGCAGCCGATGGTTATATGGCAGTGGAAGCGGCACAACGCCTAAAGCCAGACATTGTGGTGATGGATATTGGCTTACCCCGTCAGGATGGGATCGCGGCTACTCAGCAAATCAAGGCGGCGATGCCAGAGGTTCGGGTTGTGATGTTGACCTCCCATACCACCGAGAATGAAGTGATTGCTGCCCTATCCAGTGGCGCTGATGCCTATTGTATTAAGGGAACCAATGTCGATCGCCTGATTGCCGCGATCGCAGCGGCTCAAGAAGGAGCAACTTACCTGGATCCCCAAATTGCCCGTCGCGTGATTGACCATCTCAAGACTCCGGCTATCGCCCCCACTGTTGGTCAGTTATCCCAGCGAGAAATGGATGTCTTGAAGCTGATGGTAGAGGGGTACAGCAATCCCGAAATTGCGGCGGCACTTTACCTTAGTCCCAACACAGTGAAGACCCATATCCGTGGGATTATGAACAAGCTAGCCGTAGACGATCGCGTCCAGGCCGCCGTTGTTGCCTTACGGGCTGGACTTGTCTAACCTAGGGTAGATTTTTTTTCTTTGTACCTATGTATTCCTGGCAAAAAGCTGGCTTTTAAAGGCTGTAAACCTTTCAGGGTAGGCTTTTCAGACATTAATGCTTTAATGACAAAAAAATTTGCCCTTTTTTTTCTCCAAACTTAAGATGGAAGGGTAAGATTTATGCGCTATCCCTAACAAATTTCTAGTTAGGGGAGCCAAAACCAACACTTGTGGCAGCGGGGGTATTCTCGACATAGGCTTAGCCACCGGAGAAACTGTCTACCAGATTTCCTAACCGTTGTTTAGCAACGTTACAAAGAAGCGGGTGACCAGTCTCTCATAGCAGGTGAACCAACCTGTGGACAGTACATACTGTACTAACCTAAAGTAGCCGGGAATTTTTTCCTTATAAGGCAAATCTAATGCTTTAGGTTGATGTCGGGGACTAGAGTGTTGTTGTTAGGTTGATGTAGAAACTTTTGTAGGAAGATTTTACTTCTTACAAATCCACTCACTATTTGACTGTTTGCCTGGATGGGAAAGATGACGTTTGACGATATCTATAACTTCTTTCAAGCTCCACCGCCTTTCTATCTCAACAAAGAACTGGCGGTCTGCTACGTACTAGCGGTTTTATCTCGGGGCGACTCCTATGGAACCGAGTTAATTCAGCTTCTAGAAACTGAGTATCCCACTTATCGTCTCTCTGATACTGTACTTTACAGTGCCCTAAAGTTTCTTGAAGAAGAAGAGATGATTACTGGGTACTGGAAAAAGGTTGAGGGGCGGGGGCGGCCACGCCGGATGTACCAAATCAAGCCAGAAGCTCAACAACGATCTCAAGAGCTGTCTGACCTCTGGTTCAACTATGTGAAGGACTATCACAGCTTACCAGCCGCAACGGGATTAGTTCAAACTCCTGGCTAAGGCTCAAGGATTAAATCAGGACGCTGTTGACTAGCAGTTAGCAATTTGCTACGGCTAGCAACACCGGATTTATACCTATAGTTGACAGTTGCTCCAGCGTCACGGTTGTTCAGGGCAAAGTCGGTGCTTACTGCCAATCTCAAGAGTCGCCAAGTTTACTAAACTTAAACTATTGGCAATTCACTCCGATGAGGCTGGTAACTATGAGCAATCCGATTTTGTCCTCAACGTTTTTTCTGACGCTATTGCTGGCGATCGGACTGTTTTTCTTTATTCGAGCCTCTGTGAAGGATCGAACTCAACTCGTGACGCTGGCATCTGAACAACCCGAGTCATCCCTGGTCGAGCAATTGCAACAGTATTTTGCTCAACGTGCCTATCATGTTACAGCCGTCAATGCTGACCAAACTCAGGTGACATTTGAGGGTCAGGTGCGTCCGAGTTGGTTTTTGGCAATCTTTTTATCCCTACTTGCCGCGATCGGTATTCTTTGCCTGGTACTGGTGCTCTCCATTCTCTCTCCAGGCTGGTCGGTGGGTCTATGGTTCCTGGTGCTGCTAGCGCCTTTAGCAGGTGTGTTTTACTGGCGAGGGGCATCTCGTCCTGAGCAGGTGCGATTAACAGTTGAACCGACCACCGATGCCAGTACAGAGGCTCAAAGCCGGATTACGGTGACAGCCCATCGCGATGAGATTTTAGCCCTTCAGCGCCTGCTAGCCCTCAAGCCGGTCGATCAGCCCAGCTTGCATTAGTCCAATTGGCACTGACATCCGGGCTACCAATGAGGAAACCCCACCTGAGCGAGCAACTCAAGTGGGGTATTTTATTTAGATACTCTCTCCGCCACCGGAAGTAACCTTCCCAGGCTTAAGAGAGCAATTGCGATAAAGACTAACCTGCGATCGAACGCTTACCGAGCGCGGGCGGTAGTGGTTACTACCATGCTCTCAGGTACTTCGTCTGACAGACGCAGGCTAGGAAATAGAAAATGATTCTCCTCAACGTATTGAGCCCCAAACAAACCCTTCTCTGCCCAGAAGTACCGATCCGTGGTATGCTCGTTCCGCTTCACTAATAGTAGAGCGGGCGGAAGAATGCCTTCAGAATGGATAAACTTACGAGCGGCGGTAACAGGTTTGTCCTCCCCACACTCGATGCTGAACTGAGGCACGTTCTCAAGAATCCGACGCCCCTCTTGCCGCCGACGGCTCTTACGCTTGCGTCTCCTTGCCAATCCCCTTACCCCCTTTTCTAGCGAATAAGTGTAGTGATAGTTACAAAAGCCGTCGCTAAGTATATCGGCTTGGCATCAAAAATTCAACTTCTTTTAAACGATTGATACAAACTTTAAATGCCTCAGCAACGATAAGTTCAAGCTTTTCAAGGGTTTTAGCGATTTCCCTGCCTCGGGTTAGTTATAAAAAATTTATTAAACTTAAATTAGCTTACCAGATAAAATCAGCGACTGTTAAGCTCTCTTGTCCTTACATACTCCGTCATTAGAGATAGAACGCTGTAACAGCGTAAGCAAACTTAATCCTTCAGGTAGGATTGCTATAGAGTTATTCCACCCTTCTGAGCGGGGATCTTTGTCTTCCAGGAACTGCTGATGTTGTTACCGACGAGTTCTGAATTTGTTGCCCTCTGTCGGGCGCAGGTCAATCTCCTGACCCAAGGGTTAGGGGCATCCTTTAGTGCGGTTTACTTAACATCCGATCTGGTGGAAGGCTCTCAACCACGGTTAGTCCCGATCGTCACCTATCCTGAAGCGGCGGTTCGCTGGGAAGCTGATTGGGTATTGTCCCTGGTGTCTGCGGCGACTCCCATGCCTCCGGCAACACCACAATTGCCTGCCGATGCCTCCTCTAGCCAGCCCAGTCACTTACCTGCGGCTCCCGTTGCTCAGGCTCCCCATCTCACCCTGCCTGGAGAGTCGCTTCAGTCGCCTGAGTTACCTGCTCTAGTGGTGACGCAACGGCAAATGGTGTTGCCCCTGTGGCATGAGGAGGCGATGTTGGGGTTATTGGTGACTGGACGCAACGATCGCTCCTGGAGTAGTTGGGAGCAGGCTCAGATTCGCCAAATTGCTAACACCTTAACGCTTGCCTGTGTCCTGGATCAGCGTTATCAATGGCTGGAGCGCGATCGTCAACAACAACAGGTATTTCAGGCGCAGCAGCATGACATGATGGATAACCTGCTGCATCAATTTCGCAATTCCCTCATGGCATTGCAAACCTTTGGCAAGTTAATTCTCAAACGCTTACTGCCAGGGGATACTAATCGAGAAATTGCCAATAGTATTGTGCGGGAAGCCAGCCGGTTACAGGAGCTATCCCAACAACTGGAACTCCTATCGGGCAGCAATACAACCCCGTTGCTGGCAGCTTCACCCACCACTGACACCCAGAACAAGACACCTGAGGCGGCTATTGCCCCCTTACCGCCCTCACCCGGTCTGCTCGCTGGGGCTAACTTAGTGTTAGAACCCTGTGCCGTAGCGGCGATTTTGGAACCGCTTCTGGCATCGGCAACTGCGATCGCTCAGGACAGGGGATTAACACTCAAATCTCGCCTTCCTTCAGACTTACCTCTGGTTTGGGCGAATCCCCAGGCTCTACGAGAAGTATTGAATAACCTGATCGAGAATGCCCTAAAATACACCTCTGAGGGCGGAGTCGTCTTGGTCACAGCCGCACCAACACCCTGCCAATCCGAGCTAGAAATTGCTATTACCGATACGGGATATGGGATTCCACCCGCAGACCTGCCGCATATCTTTGAGCGTCATTATCGTGGGGCGCAGGCTGAGTCTGATATTCCGGGAAGTGGATTAGGTCTGGCGATCGCGCAAACACTGGTTGAGCAGATGCATGGTGAAATTCAAGTCGTCAGTCCAGCCCAGATCAACCCCCGCAGCGAGGATGAGATCTCTGCCCCTTGTCAGCCGCCGCCTGGAACAACGTTCATTGTCCGGTTGGCGATCGTGCCCCCTTCAAGCCCATCTCCTCCCTAACCTGCAACTGCACCATAGGGGAAGGGTGTAGAGCGATCGCTAAATGCACCCCCTACACCCTTGCCATGGTTATGTTCATGTCAGTATCCCGACAGGCGAGCTAAACCGGTAGAGACAAACCCTCAGGTCATGCCTCTACCTGCGATCGCGGCTGATGCCAAGCAACCTACTGTCCACTGATCGTCAGATCGGAGTTTAGGGTCAGGCTAAGGTCACTGTTGGGTACCACTGATAGCAACGTGATTTGGTTCCGCCCAACCACGGCTCCTAGTAACGTACCAGCTGCGGTTCCCGTTAGCACTTCCCAGGCCTGAATCTTGCGATCGCCTGTCACCGCTGCAATCCCCGCTGCCGCACCGCTACCCACTGCTGCACCTGCCAGAAGTTTACCGACAGAAACACCCTGAGTTACGGTTTCGGTAGTAGTAATCACTTCAGAGGTCGCATTAACAGCGAGGCGATTGTTGGAAGGTAGGACGATTTCACTGGCAACAAACTGTGCCCCAGTTCCACCTTGAACCACCTGGAGTTGTCCAATCACATCACTACCTGCCGGAATCAACACCCGACCACTGGAAGTGACAACGTTTTGTGCCACTTTCAGCACCAGAGGAATGGGTGAAGGCTCATCCTGCGATAGCAGAATCTTCTCTGCCCCTTCATAGCGGATTGGAATCGCAGTTCCTGCCGGAATTCGGATTGCCGACGGTTGAGGTGCCTGTGCTCCCACAATATAGGGGGAATTAATCGCCGCCACTTGTCCAGTGCTGACCAATGCCTGGTAGATTAACGCAGCTACTTCGGCTCGGGTCGCCGCCCGATTGGGGTTAAAGAACTTAACATCGGGATAGTTGACGATCATCTGCCGTTGGGTTGCCGCTGCCACCCCAGGACGGGCATAGGCAGGAATGCCAGCCGCATCACTGAAGGCTGCCGCCAGGATGGTTTCAGCATTTGCCGTAGCGGTATAGCCTAAACCATCGGTTAACGAAACGGGGATTTGCGTCCGAGGAATATTCTCGTCAGGACGGAATTGGTTCCCAGGATAGCCCGTCATAAAGCCAAGGGAATAGGCACGTTGAATTTGTGTCGCTGCCCAGTAGCCGGAGGGCACATCGACAAAGTTAATCGGGTTGCGAACGGCTGTCCGACCGCCAAACGCTCTCGCAATCATCGAGGCATATTGAGCCCGGGTGACGGGTTCTTCAGGACGGAAAGTACCATCTGGGAAGCCCGAAATCACCCCTGAGGAAACCAGGGCGTTAATGAATCCGTTTGCCCAATAATTCGATGGCACATCTGGGAAAGCAGATTGGGCAACGGCTGGAGCCGGGTTCATGATCATTGGGGCAACAGTGCCTGTTGCTACGCCAAAGGTTAACAGTAAAGCGGCTCCAGATTTCCAAGCACGAGAGGACACCATGAGAGAGTTCTCCAAAGAAACATCGACTATTCGTTAGTTATGTAGACCTTGTGTAAGATAAAAGGTTCCTACGTAAATTCACCGTAAAAAACGAAAAATTTTGGCAGGATTCTACCAATATTGGGAATTGATACCAAGGCATCTCCCCACCACTGATTCTAAAGACGCATCATGATTCAATTTAGTTCTCCTACAAACACAGCAAATTTAGTCATTCAGGCGATATGCTAACGTCACAACCTTAATTGGGACGGCAATCCCTACCATCCCTGGCTGCGATCGCTGTATCAGTCCTGAACTGCCGCCTGGAGGGATGCACACAGATGAAAAGGTGCTGGAAACCGTTACCCAGGAGGGCTATTCCTAGCTCTCGCCCTTGATGATACTCGCATCCGCTGGAGATGAACGATTAATCTGTTGGCAACTAATTACTAACCTCTGCTCACTAAATAACGATTTACCTTAAATTCTTTCGTAGTAACTGTGGTGCAAGCTGTTTTATGTCGGAATGATGGCGTTAGCAACCAAATTAGGCGGTTACTACACTCATAGAAATGAGGGCAAGATGTTGGGTTCGGATCAGTTAGACGCAATCCGGGAGTGTTGTCGAGATGATGCCGCATTTCAACAACTAATGGGAATTCTGGAACCACTATTGCACCACACAGGTTGCCATCCTGGTTCCAGTCAAAGTCAAGCGCGGTACGAAGCGATGTTGAACCTGATGCCCGATCGTGTCTTCCGGGTGAGTCGCGATGGTGACAACCTGGACTTTAAGGGCACTCAGGAAGATACCGAACATGGGGTAGTGCGGGAGACAGTGATTGGCAGTAATCTACGTCAGTTTGTGCCGCCGGATGTCGCAGAACGATGTTTAGCCGCGATCGCCCAAGCGTTGGAAACTGGAACCTTGCAAGTGTTTGAGTATCAAATCCCCAAAGCCTGGGAACCGAATGCGGGAGAACTCCGGGATTATGAGGTGCGGGTTGTGGTCAGCGGGGCGGAAGAGGTGTTGGCGATCGAGCGCGATATTACCGATCGCAAACGGGCAGAGGTTGCTTTACGCCGGAGTGAAGAACGGAATCGCGCCTTTTTAAATGCCATTCCCGATCTAATGTTTCGGATTGCCAGAGATGGGACATATTTGGACTTCAAAGCCGATCACGAACAGGATTTTGCCTTCTCGCCAGAGGAAATGTTAGGACGCACTGTTCATGATATCCTGCCTGCCGAGGTTGCCCAGCAACGCATGTACTACATTAAACAGGCATTACAAACGGGAGAAACGCAAATTTTTGAGTATCCGTTACTGAATCATGGGGAAATTCGGGATTATGAAGGGCGGATTGTGGTCAGTGGTGAGGATGAAGTGCTGGCAATCATGCGCGACATTACCGAACGAAAACGCACCGAAGCCCAGTTGCGACTGAATACAGAACGCGATCGCTTACTGGGGCAAATTGCCCTGCGGATTCACCGATCGCTGAACCTGGATCAAATTCTGACCACCACCGTCGCAGAGGTACGCCAGTTTCTCCAAGCCGATCGGGTCTTTATTGGTCAAATTGATCCCACCTGGCAGGGGCGAGTTGTAGCAGAATCCGCTGCGCCTGAATGGGGATCGATTCTTGCCTGGATTGCCGATGACATTTACCTGCGGGAGATCCGGGCGTTATTTGAACAGGGACAGGTGCAAGCGATCGACGACACGACGGCAGCTAACGTTTCGCCCCTACTGGCAGAATATTATGCCCGGTGTCAGATCAAAGCCAGTTTAGGCGTACCGATTACCCTAGGAGACGATTTCTTTGGGGTGTTGATTGCCAACCAATGCTCGACTCCCCGCCACTGGCAACCCTTTGAAGTCGAGTTGCTGTCTCAGTTATCAACCCAGGTTGCGATCGCCATCCAGCAGGCGGAACTCTACCAGCAGGTGCAGACACTGAATGCCAACCTGGAATACCAGGTACAGGAGCGTACTGCTCAACTGCAACAAAAAATGCTGGAGTTACAAGACCTGAATCATCTTAAAGACGACTTTCTCCATGCCGTTTCCCATGATTTACGCACTCCGGTCATGGGTATGTTGCTGGTATTGAAAAATCTCCAGAATAAATGTAACGACACGATTACCCTGTCGCGATCGATACTGGATCGGATGGTACAGAGTTGCGATCGGCAGCTTGCCATGATCAACTCTCTGCTGGAAGCCCATTCCAGTGAAACTCGCGGTGTCATCTTGAACTACGAATCGGTGAACTTGGGTATCCTCACCCGCACGATCGCAGCGGAACTGGATGCCTTGCTGGTAGAGAACCAGGCAACCCTGATGAATTTAGTTCCCGATGATTTACCGTTAGTTACCGCCGATCCGGCTCAGATTCAACGGGTGTTTGAAAATCTCCTGACCAATGCCCTCAAACATAATCCAGTGGGGCTAACCGTCACTTTAAATGCCACCGTGGAGGACGAGTGGATTCGCTGTAGTGTGCAGGATACCGGACTGGGGATTCGGCAACCGGAACAGGACTCGTTGTTCGATCGCTATGTGCGTGGTTCGCGGGCGGGTCGTTCGGTAGGCATTGGGCTGGGACTTTATCTCTGTCGGCAGATTATCACCGCCCACGGGGGACAAATTGGGGTGATCAGTGAATTCGGACAGGGAGCGACCTTCTGGTTTACCTTGCCGCTCGCGGCTAACGGCTAAACAACAGCCAAATACCAGCGCTGGCGACGAACACCCCCAGAATAGCTCGCAGACTAACCGTTTCGCCCATACCAATCGCGATCGGCAACATAAACACCGGGCTAGTGGCGAGTAACGATTGAGCCACTCCGGCGGCAGTATATTTGAACGAGATTTGTTGGAGCCACAGAGCTAAATAGGTGCTGGCAAAGGCAGTCGCGATTAATGTTATGAGCAAACGCCGATCGCGTAAAGGTTGAAATTCCTCCAGGGAACGACGCTGCCAGCCAGCCCATAGCAGCAGCACGAACTGTCCTCCCAGTAATCGCACTAACGTACTCCATAAGGGATCAATATTACTACCCGCCAGAGCCGCCCGCGATAACACGCCGCCCCCTGCCTGACTGAAGGCAGCGAGGGTACCGAGCATGATTCCAGTTAGGAGTAGTTGGGAAGATGGGGGAGATGAGGGGGTTGAGGGGGTGCGTTCGAGGACAACCCAGGTGACACCTGCAACGGTGAGAAGAATGCCGATCCAGGCGATCGCGGGTAACTGTTCCTGAAGGGTGGTTAGGGCTAATAGGGCAGCGAGCGGAGGCGCTAATGATTCTAATACCAATGTCCGCCGAGTGCCTAAACGATTGAGGGCAGCAAAGTAGGCGGTATCCCCTAAGCCAATGCCAATCACACCACTAAGGAGTAGGATGCCTACGGCAGAGAGTGATACGGGAGGAAATAAACTGCTCCGCAGCAGTAAAGTCAAGAGTAATAACCCGATCGCGACTATACCCTTGGCTAAATTCAGTATTAGCGGCGAGAGGTATCGCCCCATGTGGGTGTAGATCACTGAAGCCACTGCCCAGATTAGCGCTGCACTGAGGGCAGCCAGTTCACCCCGAAACTCACCCATAAATTATGAATAATCAACAGTTAACAGTTAACAATGAATGGTTAATTTTTGCCAAAATCACGGCTGGCAATGAATTGTCTGGCATCGAGGGTCGTGGCTGGTTCATTGTTTAAATCATGCTGTTGACCTATGAAATCCTCAGGCGGTGCAACGTATAATTCACCCAACTTACTGAGGTAGCTCAGTACCATCCTTAGTTGAAACGAAAGATAAGGAGTACATCCATGACCACAGCGAAACAAGGCGATACGGTGAAAGTACATTACACCGGGAAGCTAGAGGATGGCACAGTATTTGATTCTTCGGCTAATCGTGATCCGTTAGAATTCACGATCGGGACGGGCATGATTATTCCTGGCTTTGAGGAAGCGGTTTTGGGCATGAGTCCAGGGGAATCGAAAACTCAAATCATTGCCCCAGATATGGCGTATGGACCTTATTTGCAGGAAATGGTAGTCGTAGTCGATCGGGCACAGATTCCCGATGAAATTGAACCGGAGGTGGGTCAACAACTCCATATTCAGCATGACTCAACCGGACAGTTGATTCCGGTCGTGATTACCGATGTGTCTGGTTCCGCCGTGACCCTGGATGCCAATCATCCCCTGGCTGGAGAAGATTTGACCTTTGATATTCAGCTTGTAGCGATCGATCAGTAGCCAGCGATCCGCTCACCCCTTGCCCTAGTACGCCCGTAGGACTTAATCCCCCATTCTGAGGAACTTGGTAGCTAGTTTCCCCAGAATTGGGGGGCTAGGCTGTGTCTTAAAACCCTTTGATCCTCCCTAACCCTCGCGCTACGCGCCGCTAACGCTAGTAAAAAGGAGGGAACCGAACCGTTCAAAGTCCCCCTTTTTAAGGGGGATTTAGGGGGATCACTCCAGTAGCAATTAATGAACCAAAAGGTTTTAAAACACGTCCTAAGAGAGCAAAGTGCAGAAGGCTGAAAACCTACTTCTACCAAGAAAAACCGCCTCCAACCTGTGTTCCCGACAGTTGAAGACGGCTGCAATAGATGGATTTTATGAGCAAGCGTTTCAGAACAACGTCACCGTACAGTTCCCCGCAGGGCTTCCGCGTCGATCGGTTTGATCAGATATAACCGGATAAAATGCCCGAAAATGCCTAATTGCAGGGGCAGTTTACGCAGAGCTTTGACGAACTTGGGCTGTTGGGATTTATTAATCTCAGACATCTTCAAGTTCAAATTAGAACAGGCTTGTAAGCGGGGATAAAACTCGGGATGCTCGGTATTTAACACGCTGGGAAAAGCCCGCGCTGAGGTGTCATTAGTCTCCCGAATCACTTCTTTGTCAAACTCGGTTGGATCAATGCCCAACAGGTGATAGAAGCCCGATCGCTCATGCACCGTCAAACTATGGGTGACAAACACAGTTAGCAGGAAAAAGCGGCTCCAGAGTCTAGCTTTCCAGGTTTGCCAAAGTTGAGGCTGCGATCGAATCAATGCCTTGAAAATATCCCCGTGACGATTTTCGTCCTGACACCAGCTTTCAAAATATTTGAATAGCGGATAAAACTGGTGTTCGGGATGTTGTTGTAAATGACGATAAATAATGATGTAACGCCAGTAACCAATTTTCTCTGAGAGATAAACCGTGTATAACACCCACTCCAATGGGAAAAAGGTGTAATTCCGGCTCTTGGTTAACTGTCCCAAGTCCAGGGTGAGGTTGAAGTCCCCCATAGCTTTGTTCAGGAATCCGGCATGTCGGGCTTCATCCCGCGCCATCAGTTGAAACATTTCTGTCAGCAATGGGCTATGACCTTTCAGCCGCCGCGACAATTCCTTAAACAGCAGGAAGCCAGAAAACTCCGAGACACAGGAACGTTCCAGGTAATCAATAAACGCTTGGCGCGACGCTCCATCGATATGTGCCCAGGATTGCTCAAATTCGTCGTTACGGACGAAATGATGGCGGTTATAGTCTGCCCGCATTTCTTCCAGCATTGCCTGTAGCTCGGTTTCCTGAGCCGAAAGATCGAGCTTGGCAGCCGTGTCAAAGTCGGTGGTATAAAACCGGGGGGTGAGCAAATTCTCTTTGATGGCAGCTTTTTTGCCTGTTTGCAGTTGCTCGGGTGCCGGTAGAGTATTGACCATGAGTTGTCGCTTTTGATAACCGAATAGCTATTAAGCTATACCAAGATGGACACTTTGGCTAGAACCTTTACCTGAACGATACAAGCGGTAACTTTAGCATGAAGCTTTGTTAAGAAAGTCTACCCAGCCAGCGCTCAATTATTTAATCGCTTAATAGCTATCAAGTTTTCAAAACGTGCGGTTTGGCAATCGGGAGGCTCGCTAATGTAGTCGATGTCCATACGCTAGGGCATGGGCAACGGTTAGGGGGGAGTGAACCTCTACCGTCGGGATAGTGTAGTCCGATGAGGCAAGTTCGCGAGGTAAGGGCGATTGCTGCCATTCTGGCTGCCGATCGGGTTCTAACACTTTAGGATAGCGATCTGCTTCTAATAACTTGGGTGGAAATATAATTTCTTCTCGACAACGTCTGCACAGCCAATACACACTACCCGATCGCACATGCCGCAACAATACATGGGAACAGAATGGGCAGCTAGGAGCACGATTCATTTGATGTTATTTATCCATTAAATAAAAAATTTAAATGCCCTAGCCAAGCCAGTTCTGGACTTTGATTTTCCCTTTGATTAATTTTATCCAAAGACTCGAAAGCCGCTCACCCAGCCTCTTCAAGGCTAAACAAACGGCTTTTACTTGGCTAAAGTATCTTGTATTGTAACGGTACTAGCAAGTGCTGCCACCTACCCTACGACTGAGACAGCCTTCATCCTTTGGCATACACCGTGAGACAGAGATAATACATGGCTAGGGAATGGCAAGAAAGCAACCTACTCAATTCCATAGCCATGACAAAATCTAATCTATAGACTACTACATTCCGATTGCCTTTCTATAGTTAAATTTAAGAGTAAATAATAGCTCTAAGTTAGAAGAATTCTTGTAGCTCATTAAATTGAAGATAATGATTCCATTTACATTAGCAAGTTCTCTAAATTTCCGTATGCTTGCAAAGCAAAAAAGTATAAGCGCTAACAACTCATAAGCTTCCCTAGTTTACTCCCCGATCGCGGCTTTTTTCCTCGCTCCAGTAGTCGTAACCGCAAAAGTCCTGGCTGAGATCGGGATGGGTGGTGATCGGAGGAACGATCGTCCTGGCAAGAAACTCATGATTAACCAGCCAACCTGACGAGTAGCCTATCGCAGCCAAAACTGAAACTACAAATTTGCCGTCTAAATCCGGAATTTTGGGATGCGATCTCGTAGATCAAACTAGATCTTTAGAGGATGAAGGGGTATGCAGCAATTGTGACGTTGAAGCGATCGCTAGATGCCTCAATTAGAAGTGGCGACGGTTCAACGCGATCGGTTGACAGCCACAACCCGATTTCTCTGAGTCTCTATCTCCACCTGGAATCTGAAATTATGCGGAAAGATTTAGCCTATTTAGCCCAAGCCGCCTATTATGCAGAAAGTTTCTACCGAAACAGTAAATATTGAATATTATGCCGAATCATTCTGCCTATCCACCCTAAAACGGGATCTTAGGCGGAAATTTTCAGCCCATTCATTGTTAGACAGAGCACCTCTACTCAAAATAGGATCAGTTAGGATCGTTGATCTCTTGAGGTATAAATGCAAATTTCCGCACCAGTTGCAGCTTTGCTTGGAGCCTGTATAGGCGCAGTTTCTTCAACTTTGGGAGCTTTTTTATCAAACTATTTGGGAGCTAGAAGAGATAAAGCAAAATGGCTACTTGAGAAAAAGGTAGAAGCTTACTCAAATTCCTTGAGATACCTAACAAGAGTACTCAACCGAAGAACTGCTATTACTTCAAGTGGGCAAGCAATATTAGAAAAATCAGGTGTTTCTGAATGGCTGAATGACTTGTGTGAAGCTCAAATCTGGTTATCTTCCTTACAGATGTACTGTTCTAATAAAAATCGAAAAGTTCTTGAAAGTAGCTTAGATCGGTTAAGCGGAAGAGTTCATGAGTTTATGAACTCTTCTATGAACGTGCAGTCCTCTACCCTAGAGTCTGATACAGAAACATTGTCATTTGCTCAATTAATTCAATCAGTTTATGAAGATGTTTATCGTTGCGCTCGCAATGAATTAAGCTCATGAAATATCCTAATTCCTGTAGCTCTTTTGTCAATCTTTACAATTAGTTGTTTTATGTGTCTAACAACCGCACTGCACCGGAACGCCCCAAAAGGATCGGTTGAGTTGCAAGGTTATCTGCGTCCGGTGAGCGCGATCGTTAGGCTGCTTAGTTTTTGAGTGGAATGATGCCGAACACTTTTGAAATTAAATGATTGTATAAATACCATTAGAAAATGAGAGGATATGCGCAAATCACGAACCTACGCAGAGACCTTTGCTATATCAGCAATGTCTAACCTTCTAACAAAATTGGGACACAGCGTTAAAACAAGAGATGACATAACTGATAAGCCTGATTGGGCGTTTAGCTTAGACAATAAGATTATTGCTGCTGAATGTACTTATCTCACACTAGAGAAGTTTATGCAGTGGAATAATCAAGAATTTCCTGTAGACGGGAAAGCCCATAAAATCATAATTCCAGTGGAACCACATATGTGGATGGAGAAAATAATCAAGTCTAAGGCTAAGAAAATACCACAGTATAAGGCAAATGCAGGTGCATCAGAAGTATGGCTGATTCTTCACACTGATCCAATTGACTTGTGCTTACTAGAAACCAGGAATGAAGTGCAAGAACGCTCATTAATTTATCCACTTGCGATGACTGCTACAATTCTTCGAGATCAGCATTCTTTCTCTCGAATATGGCTAGTAAGGAAACAAGGTATTACAGAGGTTTGGACTGCAAAAAATTTGAGTCAGTATATTGGAAAGCACAAAATTGACACTATCTGCTGTACAACTACATTCGCTAAATGGGATAGTCAAAAAGGTGTTTCAATTACTGAAACAGCATCCTCAATCAAATTGCCTAATATAGACAATAACTTTGCATGTTAATTACTATGTATGGTAATTAATACTAGAGAACTTCTTAATACTTGCTCATAGGTTCTAACATAGCAACTTGGGTAGAGTGGGCTGTCAGGGGATATTGTCGTGTCGCAAAAATTGCTTGCATCTGTTTCAGGATCTAAGCGCTCTCAAACAACACATGAAGTCAGGCAGTGAACAACAGCGTATAGATACTTTGTTCAAGGCTCTTGCCTATGGAAAGGCTGGTCTATCTCTAATCATTCAAGCCTTAGATGATCCATCCCAACCAGTTAGAGAAACAGCAAATTCATTGCTAGCCCAGTATCAGTCAGCGCGAGCTAAACAAGCCTTATGGGATTACGTGTCTGACTGACACATCTTCTCGTATCACTTAAGTCCAGTGATTTTGGGCAGAAATCATGACTACAGTCGCTATCCTGCCCATCTCTGATGCTAACGGTGAACAATCCGATCGAGCGATCGTAGGTGACAAATACTCTGTCGGTAAAACGGCGGGACATTGAAGATCAAGGGTTATTAGGCGAATATTCTGATTGGGTCAGAGTTATGAATACCTTGGCATTTAACCCTGACGGAAAATTACTGGCTAGCGGCAGCCAAGACTATACTGTAAAGGTATGGCAACTGAGCTAGGTGACAATGAAGTAGTATGCTAGCCCTGAGTTACCCACATATTGAGAAGCCAGAGAACCAACCGGCAAGATTACAGCGATTGCCACGGGTTCGAGTCGCCCAGATTGTCATGGATTATCTTGCCTATGGTTGGTCTGTCGAGGAAATATGCCGACAGCACCTTTACTTAAAACCCGCCGAAGCTCATGCGGCAATGGGCTACTATTTTGACCATCAGGAAGAAATCGACCAAGAAATCACCCAAGAATGGGAGCAGGTGCAAACTAGCATAACGCAAGTGGCTAGATCACCTTTTTACACCAGAATGAAAGCTAAAGGGCTACTGTAAGTGGCAATTGCTTTGTATATGGATGTTCACATTCCTCAAGCGATTACTGATCAGTTTCGTCGTCGGGGTGTAGACGTATTGACGGCATTTGATGATGAATGCCAAGAACTCCCTGACGATCAGCTTTTGTTAAGAGTGACTCAACTGAATCGAGTTCTGTTTACCCAAGACATTCGATTTCGTGTTTTAGCCAAAACTTGGCAAGTGGAAGGGAAGCAGTTTTCTGGACTGATCTTCGGTCATCAGCTTGGAGGCACAATTGGTCAGTTTGTCAGAGATTTAGAATTGATTGCCAAAGCTTCAGAAGTGGATGAATAGATCAATACAGTTGAGTATATTCTGAAGAAATTGCTTCAGAGCATATGCTTCTCGACCAACTTGCATCGACTGAGGCAGTAGTCTGGTTTCCTCAAGCAGACAGTGAGGCAGTTCAAGCCTTGTCAGATCTGCTGATGGCTGCAAAGGAATCGACCAATGCTTGATGGGCAGCGCTATTCTTTTACTGAACAAATTGATAGTGCTGGGCGCTCTGTCATCATGCCGTATTTACCCTTGATTCTTACGTTGGGCGATCGTTCTGTAAAAGTAACGGCATTGCTAGATACAGGGGCGAGTGTCAATTGCTAGTGAAGCCTTTAAGCTGGGTAGCTGCTTCATCGGGCGAAACAAGATGGTTCTGTGCAACCCGTTTCAGGCGAGGATGTCTTAGCTCAAGTTAGACGGCTAATTGAGCCATGAGGTGTGATGAAAAGGTCGCAAGTAGTTGAAACCGCTTAAGCCACGGCTAGAGCAGCTTCCTGTCCATGTCGGCGCAACAGATCCATGAGTTCATCTCGATAGTCGTGGAAAATGGCATGACGTTTAATGGTATGGGAGCGATCGGGCAATTTCACCTCAATTTCCTTCCGTACCGTTCCCGGACGTGCCCCTAACGCATAAATACGATTGGCGAGAAACACCGCTTCTTCGACATCATGGGTAATCATGAACACAGTAATGCCCGTCCGTTGCCACAAATCAATCATAAATTCATGCATCGATTCTTTCGTATGAATATCCAACGCACCAAACGGTTCATCCATCAATAACACTTTCGGTTCCGAAGCTAACGCCCGCGCGATCGCCACCCGTTGTTTCATCCCGCCCGACAGTTCTTTGGGTAAGGCTTGGGCAAATTGCGATAATCCTACGACATTGAGATAGTAGCTGGCTTGTTCGCGGCGTTGGCGTTTTGGGACTCCTTGCAGTTTTAAGCCAAATTCCGTGTTCGCTTGCACCGTCATCCAGGGAAATAAGGTGTAGTGCTGAAATACCATGCCGCGATCGGGACCTGGGCCTGTCACCCGCTTACCATCAATCCGCACTTCCCCGGTCGTCGGACTATCTAACCCAGCAATTTGCCGCAGTAGAGTTGATTTACCGGAGCCAGACGCGCCAACGGCACAAATGAATTCACCTTGAGCGATCGTCATGTCAATATCTTTCAGTACCACTAATGTGCCTGTTTGAGTGGCAAAATGTTTGTTCAGTTGTTTGATTTGTAGAAACATGATCTCAACTCCCTTAACGTTTTTGACTCGCCCATTTACAAGACACGCGCAACAAGTATTGAAATAACAGATCGAATGATAAGCCAATAATGCCAATCACGATTAATCCGACAAAAATTTCATCGGTTTTGAGGAAACGTCCCGCCACGCTAATCCTTCGACCTAGCCCTTCCGTTGCCGCAATCAATTCAGAGACAATCACCAATTGCCATGCCGCCGCTAAGTTAATTCGGCAAGCATCAAGAATCCCTGGTAACACATGCGGTAGAATCACCTGGGTCAACGCTTCCCAACGGTTACCACCTAGCATATAGGTGGCTTCGATCAAATCCTTGGGGACAAACTTGACCGTATCCATCACCATGAGGGAATTAAAGAAAAACACGCCAATGAAGATCAGGGTAATTTTTGGTGCTTCCCCAATGCCCAAGTAGAGGATTAATAAAGGAATAAACGCCGGAGCAGGCATGTAGCGCATTAAGCCAAATACCGGCTCCAGCAAGGCACGAATACTGGGAAAACTCCCCATCAAGACACCCACGGGAATGGAAAACAGTGCCGCTAATAAAAAGCCCACTCCCACCCGCCACAAACTGGCTACGGTATCCTTTAACAATTCGCGAGTGCCCCATAACCGCCCAAAGGCATCCATCACCTGAGCTGGAGACGGCAAGAATTTGGGATCGATCGTGCCAAAGGTCGTCACTAACCACCAGAGTAGCAGGGGGACGGCGATCGAACTCACCATTAAAGCGGTATTCAAAGGGCGGGGAATGTCCTCAGCTAACCGCCAAAATACCGTCGGACGAATCGATTTTGGCTTAATCAAGGATTGGATCGATCGCGGATCACTGCTTTGGTTCATGGTAACAACAGGGGAATAATGGAGTCATGCAGCGGACTAAGCGGGTTGCGTGTGGTTTTGGGCGTAGGCTTTGACAAAGCGATCGTCGAATAACAACGTGGTATTGGGTTTCGTTTTTGCCAATCCCACATCCATCAGAAATTGACTCATTTCCTCCGCCGCAAATAGCAGGGAAGTCATATCATGACCGGGTTGAAACGCCTGTAAATTTTCTTCTAAGGTGAACAATCGAGTGCCATCGGCGTAGTCCTGGTATTCCTCGATCGAGACTCCCGCTCGCTTCGCCATAATCTCGTAGGCTTGAGTTGGATTTGCTTTCAGGTAATCTAATGTGGCGAACCAGGCATCGACTAACGCTTGCACCTGTTCTGGATGTTCATACACAAACTTACGGGTTACTACTAAGTGATCGGAAATCGCCCCCGGAAAATCTTTAGAACTAAATAATTCTCGACTCCCCGATCGCTTCAAGGCTTGGGTGGTAAACGGCGCAAATACGGCGGTCGCATCCACCTGACCTGCGACAAAGGCTGCCGCCGCTTTCCCTGTTTCCAGGGGGATGAATTGAATATCGTCAGGCTTTAAACCCGCTTTCCTGAGTCCTAGCAGTAACAGAAAATGATCAACGGTTCCCTCTTCAGCCGCAACCTTTTTCCCTTTTAGATCCGCGATCGTATTGATGCCCTCTCGCACAATAATTTTGTCATTCCCGGTGGAGTTGTCATTGACTAAAACGACAACCTGATCCGCACCTCCAGAGACAGAACTCACCGTATCACCCAAGGTTTGGCTATTGGCATCAATTTGCCCCGCCGTCAGCGTACTGATCGATTCTAAATAACCGTCGAACCACTTCAGATCAACCGGAGCCGCCTTGGCTTGAAAAATTCCTTTCTCTTGCGCCACCTGCCAGGGAAACCAACCCGGCCAGGCACTAAAGCCTAAATCAATCGCATCACTACTCACAGCAGCCGTAGCCGCTTCGGTTTCAGTTGTCGTTTGAATATAAACCGCCGGATTCGTGCAGCCAACGGTTAATGTAACCGCTAGCAAAAATAGTAGACAATTCGTAAACAGCGATCGGGGAATTAGCGTAAACATCAAACCGGAACGGACTTTCATGATGTATTGTCCCAAAACAACCAATGCTGTGTCTGAGCGGACGGCGGGAGCCTGTAGCGTCAACTCCCACCACCCACCACTTAGTGAACGGTAGACAAAGGGCGATCGACCATCTTCGTTTGCTCTACACAACTGCGTAACCAGGCAAACCAGGTTGCCAAGCCCTCACCTGTTTTGGCGGACACCGGAATAATCACGCAATCCGGATTCATCTGCCGCACATTGGCGATGATCTGCTCCAGATCAACATCGACATAAGGGGCAAGATCTGTTTTAGTAATCAGCAAACAATCCGCTTCTTGGAACATCACGGGATATTTTAATGGCTTATCTTCGCCTTCGGTCACACTGAGTAGCGCCACTTTCCCATGTTCGCCCACTTCAAACTCTGCCGGACAGACCAGATTGCCAACATTCTCCACTAACACCAAATCAAACTCAGTCAGATTATATTCATGGGCTAATCGATGAATCCCACCTGCCACCATTTTGGAGTCGAGATGGCACGATCGCCCGGTGTTAATCGCAATCACCGGCACATTGTATTGGCGCAAGCGATCGGCATCCAGTTCAGTGGTCATATCACCTTCAATTACCGCAATTTTAATCTCCTGATTTAAGGCGGCTAAAGTCTTTTCTAGTAAGGCAGTCTTACCCGCGCCGGGACTGCTCATCACATTCAAACAGGTAATCCCCCATTGATCGAAATGGGCGCGATTATGGTCGGCTCCTGCCTGGTTGGCATGAAGTAAATTGATTCCTAAAGCAGCGTCAAACGTCTGGTGCATAACGTCATCTCGATTCACAGTAAGGGATGTAATCTGGTGTAGGAATGGGTTTTAGCAATGCTTCAACGGTTCACAGGATTAAACTTGCGGCTAAGCCTACCCTAACTAAGGAATAGGCATTAATGACTGATGCCAGCTTCCTCCGTCGCGTAGGCAATCCGCTCAATCTTGAGTTCCCGCCCCGATCGAATATCCTCCATCGGCGATCGACAGTCAGGGCAGGCGTATTGGATGCCAATTTCCGGGCGGTAGTCCTGCTGGCAATGGTGACAAAAGGCAATCAGTGGCGTTTCTTGAATCACTAATTCGGCCCTGGCAAGAAAGGTATTCCGGGTTTGCACCTCAAAGGCAAATTGCAAACTGACAGGTTCAACACAGGTGAACTGCCCAACTGTGAGATAAACCTGGGAGATTTGCGGGCGATCGGGTTGCGTTTCCCACCAGTCTTTGACGGTCAGAATTAACGCCTTCGTCATGTCTGTTTCGTGCATGTTCCAGCCTCACTGATTAGCTCCATGCCACATCGACCGCTAAATTGGCTTGCGGATCGATATAAGCGGGTTTCTCCCGACGCGGTAATTGCCCCGATAACACCAGATGCGCCATCGTGTCGCAAATCACCCGTGTTGCCATCAATGCCGTCATGTCGCTGATGTCGTATGGGGGCGAGACTTCAACCACTTCTAGACCGCACACAGGTACACGCTGGACAATTCTGGCTAAGAGTCCCAATGCTTCACGGGGCAGTAAACCACCAGGTTCGGGCCAACCTGTACCGGGGACAAATCCGGCATCAATACAGTCGATATCAAAACTAATCCACACGCAGTCTGTCCCATCCGTTGCCCGTTCTATGGCAAATTCTGCGGCGGCATCTAGCCCCATTTCGGTAATATCCGTTACCGTTAGAATATTTGTTTGGCGTTCTCGGCAGACTTTCACCCCCTGACGCGGCACTTGCCAACCCCCAATCCCAAGCTGCACCAGATTCTTTGCCGGAGCATTTTTCATATTTGTGGCATGAAACCACGGGCAGGTATGCATCCGTTCATCCAGATCCGTTTCCTGGGTATCGACATGTCGATCGAAATGAATGATGCCAACCTTTTTATCGCCTAAGTGCCGACAAATTCCCCTGACTGTAGGAAAACCGATTGAATGATCGCCCCCTAAGATAATTGGGAATGCTCCAGAACTAAAAATGTGAGCAATCCCCTTAGAAATTTGATCAAATGATTTTTCGTTGTTGGCAGGAATGGTGAAAATATCACCCACGTCACAGAGTTTGATTTGTTCCCGTAAATCAACCCCCAGTTCAAAGTTGTACGGGGTATAGAGTGCCGAGATTCGCCGGATGCCTTGCGGCCCAAAGCGTGTCCCCGGACGGTAGGTAGTGCCCGAGTCATGCGGTACACCGACGATCGCCACATCAAATTCCCCGACCCGCCGCACATCTTCGATATAGGGCGCTTTCATAAAGGTATTGATGCCCGCATAGTGGGGCAATTCCCCCCGAGAAAAGGTGGAAATGGTGCGATCGCGAATACTTGCCGCCGCTTCTAAGCCATACTCCAATCCCTGTGAGACTTCCTGTTGCCAACCGGTTAACGGTAATTGGCGTTCCAGTTCCAAGGCTCGTTGTGCCTCAGTCGGAACATGTCCATTACGACTATCGCCAGGGGTTTGAAACAAAGGATTTTCCGCCGGATTGCTGGTCATACGTACTCCAAAACAGTTCAAGCTAGGGTCAGATTGCCAGTTACTCAAGCAAGTTTGTTGGCAACGCGAAAAACCCGAAGAAGAACACAATCAGTTGGCTGCAACTGATGTTCCTCCCGGGCTTTTCTCCCGCCGTGTAACTGGCAAAAAATCTAGATGATTGACCAGTTTGCCTCTCTCGGACCAGCATTCAGATTAACGCATCTAAACCGGAACCCTAGAAGCCATAAATTGTCATCCTGGTATCTGTTGTAATGATACTCGAAACTCTACAAAAACTGGTTGTGATCCGTTCTTCTACAGTTGCGCCTGGTAATTGCTTGATTCACTTTCCCTGAGAGCCTAGCAATAAACTCGATCGGCAATATGTCATCCCAGCTACAAAATTGCATCGTTAATTTAAAGGTTTGTTAACATAAGCCAATGTTGATGATAGGTAGAGGATAGAACACAGGCACAACCACCGAGGAGCGATCGATGAATTCCCCCCGTTACCCAGCGTTATATCAGGTAAACACGCGCGTTTGGATGCAGCTATTAGCCAAGCAAATCGGTCGTCCGGCAACCCTGGATGATATTCCTGATACCACGTTAGATGAATGGGCGAATTTGGGGTTTGATTGGATCTATTTCCTGGGTGTGTGGCAAACGGGCACGATCGGGCAAACGGTATCTCGCGCCAATCCAGAGTGGCTAGCAGAATATCGCCGCATCTTAAGTGATGTCTGTGAAGAGGATATTTGTGGTTCTTGTTTTGCCATTACTCACTACACCGGACATACCTTACTCGGTAGCGATCCAGCAATTCTACGGCTGCGCGATCGCTTGCATCAACGCAGCTTAAAACTGATGTTAGATTTTGTGCCCAATCACACGGCTTCTGATCACCCCTGGGTACAAACCCATCCCGAATTTTATGTCACGGGAACTGAGGAATTATTAGCACAACAACCACAAAACTATTGTCGAATTACTACCCCAAGTGATGAAAAAATTCTTGCCTATGGGCGTGATCCTTACTTTGCTGGCTGGTGCGATACGTTGCAACTGAATTATGGTAATCCTGATTTGCAAGCTGCCATGATTAATGAATTGCAACATATTGCCCAACTCTGTGATGGAGTCCGGTGTGATATGGCAATGTTAGTGTTACCCGAAATTTTTCAGCGCACCTGGGGAATTACCACTCAACCCTTCTGGCAATCTGCCACGGATCACGTTCGGAGACAGCATCCCAGTTTTGTGTTTATGGCAGAAGTGTATTGGGATTTGGAATGGGCGTTACAACAACAGGGGTTTGATTACACCTATGACAAGCGACTGTACGATCGCTTAGAGATACAACAGACTCGTTTAGTTCGAGAACATTTTTGGGCAAATCTTGATTACCAGCAGCGATCGGCTCGTTTTTTAGAGAATCATGATGAACATCGTGCTGCCGCCGTATTCCCCCCCGATGTGCACCCAGCCGCCGCTATTTTGACCTATTTCTGTCCTGGTCTGCGGTTTTTCCATCAAGGGCAATTTGAAGGGTATCAACACCGGATCTTTATCCACTTGCATCGGGGCCCGGTTGAAGCGATCGATACCACTTTGCAAGCGTTTTACCAACGGTTACTCACCTGTTTACGCTTACCGATCGTGCGCCAGGGATACTGGCAATTAGCTGATAGTTTACCCGCCTGGGATGGGAATTGGACATCGGACTGTATCATTGCCTTTCACTGGCAGAAGGGTTGCGATCGGCTGTTGGTTGCCGTCAATTACGCTCCCCATCAGAGTCAGTGTTATATCAAGCTACCGTTTGAGGAGTTGGCAGGTCAAACCATTCAGTTGCAAGACTTAATGGGTACTGTGCAATACAATCGCTCCGGTGATCACCTCTTGGCTGAAGGATTGTATCTCGATTTACCAGCCTGGGGATACCACGTATTTACCTGGCAGGTCATGACGTGATTTCAACCAATATTGATACCTATACATCTGCCAGCAATAATTCTGTGACTGAATCAGCCCCCTCACCAGCCAGAAATGATACTCGGGCTGCGTAACAAAAGAACGTTATTTTTAATACAAATCACCTTAATATTGCTGCTCCTGAGAGCATAATTTAGACCTTTGTTTAAGGTCAGTATACTTCAGCCTGCTTAAGAATATCGGTCAGGTTCAAGTATCGCTTGTCTGAAAAAATACTGAGGTTAAGTTGCCAACTTACACCCATTTTTAACTAGAATGAAAGAATAATAGCTCACGTCGATCGTGCTCGTTGTAGCATCCTACTGGTTTATGCGTCTTTGTTTTTACCTAATGTTGCTGATGTTCTATCCCTAATACTGACCAGAGATGCATTGTTTTAATCGTCAGGAGCCACTTTACTTCAGTGTGGCTCTGACAGTGCCAAGAGGTAATCCTGTGGAACCCAACTCAGTAACGAGCAATTTTAATTCCAAGCTATATGCGCTGTTAGCAGAAACAACGAACGTTCCAGAGGAGCAACGGGTAGCGCTGATATTACAATTACTAAATCAGGAAATAGAAGCACAAGTTCAAGGTAGAACACTAGCCTTACAAGATGTGACGGAACGCCAGCAGCTTGAGGCAATCTTACGATCGCAAATTCAAAAAGAACAAACCTTAAGCCGAATTATTTTAGCGATCGCCTTTGAGCAGGCTGAATTAGCTCAACAAGTGCGCTGTTTAAATCAAAAACTGGAACAACAGGTGGCATCCCGCGCCGCAGAATTACGTCTGGCGTTCTATTTTGAGGCAACTTTGAAACGAATTACGGATGAAGTGCGAGATTCGTTAAATGAAAGCCAAATTCTGCAAACGGCGGTTCAGGAATTAGCGCTGGCATTGAACTTGAGCCGTTGTACGATCGCCCTTTATCAGCGGAGCGCTGGCAGTTCAACGAGTGATTATCACTACCCTGCCACCACTCCTGATCATCCGGCGCTGTGGCTCCAGGATCAGGAATTTCCCGAATTAACTCAGCAACTTCTACAGGGGGAGTATGCCCATTATTGCACTCTCCCCAACCTGCTTGGAGCGGAGGCTGAACACCTACATTCAATGACTTGTTTAGCCTATCCCTTGTGGGATGATCAGGGGGCCTTAGGGAATTTATGGCTGTATAAACCCTCTGATCAAGCGTTTAACTACCTGGAATTACAGTTAGTTCAGCAAGTGGCAAACCAATGTGCGATCGCGCTGCGGCAATCCCATTTATATCAAGCGGTACAAGCCCATGCTAAAGAGTTAGAAAGCTTGAATCAGATGAAAGATGAATTTCTCAGTACCGTGTCCCATGAGTTGCGAGCCCCGATGGCAAACATTAAAATGGCAACTCAAATGTTAGAACTGGTGTTAACATCCCAAAATTCATTAGACGATCGCTCTAGCCGCTATTTCCAAATTCTCAAAGATGAATGCGATCGGGAAACCAATTTGATTAATGATTTACTCGACTTGTCTCGATTAGAATCTGGCAATGTGGAACTCAAGTTAACCACACTCAACTTAAATGAATGGATACCAACACTGATCAAATCGTTTCAAGAACGCAGTCAGAAGCAACAACAGCAATTAAGTTACCATTTAGCTACGAATCTCCCTCAGATCACCACAGATGTTACTTACTTAGAACGAATTTTGACTGAACTGCTTCACAATGCCTGCAAATACACACCAGCTCAGCAAAAAATTATGATGACAATTACCACTCAATTACCAGAACAAGCCTGCCCGATATTAGTAGTTAATGTAACTAACACAGGCGTTGAAATCTCAGCCCCAGAACAACAGCGAGTATTTGATAAGTTTTATCGCATTCCCAGCAATGATCCCTGGAAACATGGCGGGACTGGATTAGGGTTAGCCTTGGTCAAACGATTGAGTACCTGTTTAGGTGGTTCAATTCAGTTAGAAAGTCACTCTGGGCAAACCCAATTTATTCTATCTTTACCACTAGAATCCTTACCAAGATCCGCTAAGCCTGGTCATCTCCAGGTAGACAACTAAGAGAATGTTTAACGGGTTCTTTTGCAAGTAGCAATAAACACAATCCTTTTCGAGAAGCCACTCACAGCATTTTATCTAGAAACTGCTTGGCACGATCGCATTGGGGGTTTGTGAAAAACTGTTGAGGCGTAGTATCCTCCGCTAGCTTACCTTCATTCAAAAACAAAATTCGGTTTGCCACCTCTCGGGCAAAGCCCATTTCATGGGTGACGATCGCCATTGTCATGCCACTATTCGCGAGATCGCGCATCACTTCCAACACCTCTTTGACCATCTCTGGATCGAGGGCAGAGGTCGGTTCATCAAACAACACCATTTCGGGTTGCATCGCCAGTGCCCGCGCGATCGCCACCCGTTGTTTTTGTCCACCTGAAAGGCGAGACGGATAAATATCTGCTTTTTCTGCCAGACCCACTTTACGCAATAAATCCATCCCGATCGCGTTAGCTTCGTCCTTCGCTAACCGCTTGACTTTAATTGGCGCATAGGTGATGTTTTGCAGTACCGTCATGTGGGGAAACAAATTGAAGTGTTGAAACACCATGACAATATTGGCGCGAATTTTGAGAATGTCACATTTGGGATTAGTGATCTCAACTTCTTTAAAGTAAATTTGTCCCGAGGTCGGTTGCTCTAACAAATTGAGACAGCGCAAAAAAGTAGACTTCCCCGATCCGGAAGGCCCCAAAATTGCCACAACTTCGCCCTGTTGCAGTTGAACTGTAATATCATCTAACACGCGAAGTGCCCCAAAGGATTTATAGAGATTATTGACGTTAAGCACTGCGTTGTAACCTCTTCTCTAACACCGATGTTCCCATCGTCAACACCATTACCATGACGTAATAAACGATCGCCGCAATAATCAACGGCTCAAAGTACAGATACTTCTCCGCCCCCACCACCGTCGCCCGCCGCAGCAGATCCGCCGCCCCGATCGTAGACACCAAGGCTGAGTCTTTTAACAAATTAATTCCTTCATTCGCTAAGGCAGGCAGAATATTTTTCAGGGCTTGCGGCAGGATGATATCCTTCATCATCAACCGATACGGAACCCCCAAAGATAATGCCGCCTCTCGCTGCCCTTTGTCCACTGCCAGAATTCCTGCCCGGAGCGTTTCTGACACATACGCCCCAGAATTGAGCGCAAAGGCAATCACCCCTGCCTGAAATGCTGGGATATCGTAGCCAATCAACTGCGGAGTGGCAAAGTAAACCAGAGCAATTTGTAGAATTAATGGGGTTCCCCGGAATATGGACGTATAAGCATTAGCCAGCCACCGGAAGGGTTTAAATTCAGAGATTTTCAGTAATGCTAACACCACTGCCCAGATGAATCCCAAGACTGCTGAGACGACGGTGAATGCCAAGGTTACTCCAATGCCACCGAGGATGTAGGGAATCGATGGAATGATCTGCTGAAAGCCAATTCCCGCCGGTTTACCCTGATCTTCAAACCATTTTTTCGCCAACCGCTCCAATGTGCCATCCTTCCGCATTGTGGTTAGCACTTTATTGAACGGTGCCACCAGATTAGACCCTTTGGGAAAGGCGATCGCATATCCACCCTCATTGTTTTCGATCACCGTAAATTGCAGATCGGGATAAACGCCGATATAACCCTGAGCTACCGTATCTTCCACCACTGCCGCCGCAATCCGATTAGCTTTAATTTCCTGAATCAGATCAGAAACCCGGTTCCGTGTCACCAAATTAATCGCCGGTTGCTTCTGCTTCGCTGCCTCCTGATTCATGGTTTTCACCGCTTCTTCCTGAGTGCTGCCTAATTGCGCCCCTACCGTTTTGCCATATAGATCCTCGATCGTCGTTAAGTTATTGCCCTGTTTAGCAATGATGGTATTGCGGGCTTCATAGTAAACCTGCGAGAAATCAATATTGCGCTTGCGTTCTGGCGTGGGGGTCATACCTGCCATGACAAAATCTACTCGCTGACTTTGCAACGCCGGAATTAAACCATTAAAATCCATATCGACAATTTGCAATTCAAACCCCAAATCCTCTGCTAAGCGTCTGGCAATGTCAACATCAAAGCCAACAATTTTGTCTTCACCGCTAGAGGTATCATGAAATTCAAACGGCTTGTAATCTGCCGATGTTCCCATTTTTAAGGTTTTGGGAATATCTTGAGCCACCGTCGGTACAGAGAATGGCGCGATTAAATTAACGGTGAGGACGATCGTCAGGAATGTGAAAACAGCGAACTTCCAGGGCGATCGTCTTAGTTTGGCTAACCAAGACAGAAAGATAGACCGCCGCACCGCCACGAAACCAACTTGCCCAAATCGAAATCGCATCTTAAATCAGATTCTTTAACCAGAAGAGAGTGTTACTGAAGGAAAGAGAAGCAGTCGTTAGCCAGTAGATTAAGCCGTTTTGAGGAGAAAATAGCGTACTGATTGATACGGAATTCTCCCATCTGTTACTTCGGGCTGTCACACCAGACGATCGCCGCTATGCAGGTCACGGTAGCGCAACTGCCCAAGCCAAGCAATCAAGCTTTACAGAATGCAAATTCAGCAGTATAAATATATCAACCGTTCGATATAAAATCTATTAATCCAATTGTCCACCATCGGGTCATTGCCGTACCCATGCCCAAAATTGTTGATCACGATCAGTATCGTAAAGAACTGTTAAGCCAGTGTTTAGATATCATTGCTGAAAAAGGCTATGCTGCGATCACAATGCGTCAGATTGCCCAGGGGTTAAATGTATCCACTGGGACGCTTTATCACTACTTTCCCAGTAAAGAAAGTTTGTTTGAACAATTAGTGGAATATATCAGCTACCAGGACACCTCAGAACAGATGGTAGCGGAACTGATTAATCTCCCGACGATCGCCGATCGCCTCAATAAAATTTTCCAAATTATTGCTCAAAATGAAGATTATTTTTTGCATCAGACATTAATGCTAATTGATTTTTGTCGGCAACGTCGTCGATCGGAGATTAACCACAATCATGTCTTAAAACATGCAGGAGAACGGTATGAAAAGGCAGTCATGAGGATTTTAGGAACTGAGGATGTGAATTTAGTCATGTTGGTGTTGCATGTGATTGAAGGGATCTTAATCCGGCGGGTCTATCTCGGCGATCGCGTGTCTTTCACAGAACAATTGCCGCTATTGACTGAACTCGTCACGCATCATCTGACTACTCACAGTCAATTCACCCAATCGGAGAACCCGTAGGGAGGATGTCTTGTTCCCCCACCACTCAAGATGATGAGTGATATATCAACCGTTCAATATAAGTTACCTGGATAACAGAGCTTCATACGCCAATCTCAGCCATAATTTGGACAAAATATATCGAATGTTCGATATACCGATCGTTGCCCCCCTGGACTTCCCCCAAATCTCCCTCAACAGAAGCCGGATGAGTTATGAGTCTGCAACCTGTTCCGAAACTGCTTAGGCATCGCTGGATCATTGGGCTAGTCATCACTGCCACTGCCCTGACGGGAGCCACCGTGATTTATGGCATGTCCCAACTGCCGGGAAGTAACCCACCCAGCCCTGCCCCGACCGCCGCTCCTACCACACCTAAAATTACCGCTTTAGGACGTTTAGAGCCAGAAACCGATGTCATTCAAGTTGCCGCTCCCCAAGCGCTGGATAGCGATCGCTTAGCCGAACTATTCGTGAAACGGGGCGATCGAGTTCAAGCCGGACAGGTGATTGCTGTATTAGATTCCCGCGATCGCTTACAAGTGGCGCTACTCCAGGCTCAGAAACAACTGAGCGTCGCTCAAGCAAAACTAGCCCAGGTGCAGGCAGGGGCACAGACCGGCGAGATCGAAGCTCAACAAGCCAACATTGCCCGGTTGGAAGCGCAATTGCAAACAGAAACGATCGAGCGGGAAGCCGAAATTGCCCGAGTCGATGCCGAACTCCGCAATGCGAACCGCACCCTACAGCGCTATCAAGATCTCTATCAAGAGGGGGCTGAAACAGCCGTGATTGTGGATGAAAAACGCGAACGGTATGAAACCACCTTAGCCCAACTGAATCGCGTTCAGGCACAACGAGATACCACGGTAGCCACCTTAAGAAAACAGATCCAGCAGGAACGTGCCACCCTCGATCGCATTGCCGAAGTCCGTCCTGTCGATGTCAGGATTGCCCAGGCAGAGGTGGAAGCCGCGATCGCTGCCCTGAAAAAAGCCGAAGTTGACTTGAACCAGGTGTTGATTCGATCGCCGATCTCTGGACGGATTCTGGAGATTCATACCCGTCCCGGAGAAACCATTAGCAGCAACGGAATTGTGGAACTGGCGGAAACCGACCAGATGCAAGTCGTTGCTGAAGTGTACCAAACGGATATTGGCAAAATTCGGGTGGGGCAAGCGGCGACTATTACCAGTCCCTCCTTTCCAGGAACGTTGTTCGGCAACGTTGAGGTGATTGGGTTACAGGTAAGTCGCCAAAATGTCTTTAGTGATCAACCGGGCGAAAATCTCGATCGCAGGGTGATCGAAGTCCGAATTCGGTTAACAACGAAAGACAGCCAAGTTGTCGCTGGACTGACGAATTTACAGGTGCAAGTGGCGATCGAACCCAACTCCTAATCCAACTATATCTGGAAGGTAATGTAGCCTATGCCCAGCCAACACGGCCCTGACCCCAATCGTCCCTATCCCATGGCAGACCAGCGACGCGTCTGCTTCATTAAACCATTCATCAAATCCCCCAATATTATTGTCGGAGATTACACCTACTATGATGATCCAGTTGATCCAGAGGGCTTTGAGCGCAACGTTTTATACAATTACGGGAGTGATCGCCTGATCATTGGCAAATTTTGTGCGATCGCGACTCACGTTACCTTCATCATGGGTGGGGCAAATCATAAATTAGATGGCATTTCCACCTATCCCTTTCCGATCTTTGCCCACGGCTGGGAAACGGCAATGGATCAAGTGATGAATTTACCCAGCAAAGGCGATACCATCATCGGCAATGATGTTTGGTTAGGCTACGATGCCATGATTTTACCGGGGGTGCAGGTGGGAGATGGGGCGGTGATCGCCGCTCGATCGGTGGTCACCAAGGATGTCCCTGCCTATGCGATCGTGGCTGGTAATCCGGCGCGGGTGGTGAAACAGCGATTTAGTCAGGCTGAGGTGGCTCAGTTACTTGCTTTGCGTTGGTGGGACTGGGAGATAGATAAGATTACCCGCAATATTCACTTGATTATGGGTGGCAATATCCCCGCCTTAAGCGTGGCAACTTAACAATAAAACTACTGGACTATAAATTGTTGCTAACCCATTACCTTAGTCATTCACGACCTTAATGATGCCCATATCCATGCGTTTCATCACTTGTCGCAGCAACACCATATCCTCATCCGTAAACGAGTCATCGGAGGCTAAAGCCTGGAAAAACACCAGTTCGTCCGCCCGCGTGATTTTTCCCGATGCAATTACCTGACGCATGATTTGTCTTAACGCGATCGCAGAGCGAATACTGCTACTAGAAATCGGTTTCATCTCTCATCATCCCCTAGTAAACCATGAAGCACTGTACCTATAGAGTCCCCTATTTGCTGCCATTAACACACCCTCTGAATAGACAGACTCTGATCACCTAACTGTTTCGACCGATCGGATGAACGGATAACCGTCCACCCTGATGTGTATCTTTAGTTATCAGTGATCAACAACGGCTATGTCTGTGATCTAGGTCAATCGGTAGATGACAATTTACCCTCTAGTGATTAATTCATACCAGTGACTCAAACTACTACAGCTAAATCTTTTTCTGTCAGTGATCTAAATCAGTTTTAACCCGTAATTTCGCGATCGTCTGACCCAATCCCGGAAACTCTATCTCTGCTTTTGTCTCGATCGGTGGATTATGTTCCTTAAATTTTTGCGCAAAATTCCGTTGGCATGGCTGCAAGTTACCCGCGAGAAGAATCGCTTAGTTGTGGCACTAGCTGGCATTGCCTTTGCCGATATCCTGATGTTCGTACAACTAGGCTTTATGGAGTCGCTCTATGAAGCTGCCATCAAACCTCACCAGGCATTGCAGGGAGATCTGTTTATGATCAATCCGCAGTTTGAAACCCTATTTTCGGTGAAAAGCTTCGCGCGGGAACGGCTGATCCAAACGGCAGGATTTGAGCAGGTGGCATCAGTACGATCGCTGTATATCGCCACCGGACAATGGCGCAATCCAGAAACCCGCATCGATCGCCCTATTCTGGTATTTGGTGCCGATCCTGCCCAACCCATTTTTGATTTGCCGGAGGTGAACCAGCAACTAGATAGCCTCAAGCAACTGCATCGAGTCGTCTTTGATCAGGCTGGACGACCCGAATATGGCGAGATCGCCACTCTATTGCAACAGACTACCCCCCTTCCAGTTCAAGTAAACCGTCTGGATATGCAGGTAGCCGGAGTGTTTACGCTGGGTGCTTCCTTTGCGGCGGATGGCAACGTGATTACCAGTGACTCGACCTTCCTGCGGTTATTTCCCGATCGTCGTCCCGATCGGATTGATGTCGGTCTGATTCACCTCAAACCAGGTGTCGATCGCCAGCAGGCACAAGCCGCCTTACAAGCCCATCTATCCGATGATGTATTGGTTTTAACCCTGGAAGAATTTGCCAATCGAGAAAAGGCTTACTGGGCAAGCAGTACCCCGATCGGATTCGTGTTTGGCTTTGGCACGATTATTGGCTTCATTGTCGGCATTGTGATCGTTTATCAAATCCTGTATACCGATGTCTCCGACCACCTGCCGGAATATGCCACGCTGAAAGCAATGGGCTATAGCGATTTCTATTTAGTCGGTGTCCTGGCGCAAGAAGCGTTAATTCTCGCCATCCTGGGCTTCATTCCCGGTAGCCTGTTGTCGATCGGGTTATATCACCTGGCGCAAACCGCGACCATGTTGCCGATTGGCATCACTTTAAACCGCGCCCTCCTGGTGCTGACCCTCACTATTACTATGTGTGTTGGTTCCGGCGCGATCGCGATGCGAAAGCTTCAGTCTGCTGACCCTGCCGACATTTTCTAAGGAATGGGAATTAAATAATTCCGCATCTTTATCTTGTTGTACGGGCGCGGCATTCGGTAAAAAGTCTTTGTCATTACCCCAGAAATCCCTGCTGAATGCCACGCCCCTACGCAAAATTACACCTTAATAAATCTGCAATCCTAAGGAACCCCAATAATACAACCCCCCATCCTCAATTCCCCTACCTATTTACCTGCCACAAATTCATGTCACCAACTACCGCCATCACCGCCTCCCCCACTACTACCACTGTCTCTTATACACATCT